>NVXL01000126.1 GCA_002746115.1 Alteromonadaceae bacterium | reverse complement strand
GCGGCTCTTTTTCGTTTTCTGTGCCCCAACTTTCAAGCCATGCCATAACAGTATCACCGTCGACGGTACGCCCGGCTTCAATGTCCGCCGTCGCTACCTCGATTTCCCGCCGCTCAACCAGTCGGGCAATAACGTCATCTAACGCGTCCAATGTCGCATTAGATGGGACTTGCTCGGCCAGTTCATGGACGAATGATTTTAGATCGCTCGCTGGTTGCATAGGTTTTCCCTCGATTTCTATACCGCTAAGCATATCAACTTTCCTCGCCCTTTGCCTCTCCCCCTTTCGCTAGAATCTTAACAGCACCCACCTTAGTGCCATTTTCAAAAATCGGCCACGTTCAAGGTAAATGTACTCACGGTATGCACCCTACTTGCTCAACGACAAGCAAGTCAGCATTTCCCTGATACCGTGATAAACTGTCCTTAGTTGCTATAGAAATTTGCAGGAACGCTCCTTATGCGCCCGATTGATCCAAAAATAGACTGTGTTTTCAAAAGTATCTTCGGAGTGCAAGCTGAAGGAACAGGCACTGCAAGAACAGGATCGCCTGAGGGCATTACTGAAAAAATCCGGGATTGACCCAGACTGACATTCTCAATAGAGCTACATATCGAATCAAGACTTACTTCCATTTATTAGATCTTGCTCTACGGGAAGCAGCACTGGTTGCACCCACTATTGATTATTCATCGGTAATATTTATTCGAGTCCAGCGTTCATAAAAAACATCCTCATGAGAGGGAAGCTTAATGCCAAGCTGTATTTGGAATTGATTACCGCGAATGTTTTTTCTAGGGATTGAAACCGTAGCGCCATTGGCATTTATCTCAGCGCTTAAATATGAAGTCGCTTCTTTTATATCATCTTCGCTATTTCTATATCCTATATATACCCAACGTTTAGCATCAATGGTCGCCCCGGTTTCAACGTCGCTCAAGACCAATATAAGTTGTATCTTTGATTCATCTGAACTTACCACGCTTCCCGTGATTGCTGGTGCACTATTGGATCTCATGCCAGTGTTTTCTATTAATGTATTAAAGTGTGAATTCACTTGAGATAAGTCACACCCTATATGTTGGAGTCTATTTCTCCAGAATTGTACGCCCGCTAAATCGTAAGATGAATTAATTTCGCCAATAGAACGTAGTAAATCCCCGGGGGCATCGCTTCCGCAGCTATTTTCTAGCGCAGAGACCCATACCTCGCCAATGTAATACGCTAAGTCCGCATCGTAACGAGCACCAAAGTCATCACGGGACATGAGGTCTTTGAACTGTAAGCCAAAACGTTGCCATGCTATTGCTGCTAATTGTCGAGAGTATGTTGGATTCCTATCGGTAACTTTATACTCCATCCATTCTGCAATACCTTCAATAAAAAAATGACTATCTTCACGCGAGAATAATCGCCTGTTACTTTCGATATCAGAGAAAACATGGGTTATCTCATGGGCGAAGACCATTTCAAATTGATCTGGATGCCGTAGCTCGCTTTGGTTAATGCGTACCTTTTTCCACCTAGCCGTGCCTGCATGGGTATCGCTGTTATCAGTCAGATCAATGACAGCTGCTGGGCTTTTTGTAACACCTAGATTTTTTTGAACCCGTTCAAATATAGTATCTGCATTGTTGATACTTGCTAACACAAGACCAAGGTCAGACTCAAAATAACTGAAAACACAGCACTGTGTTGTACTTGTTATTTTTAATTCTTGATTTAAATCATCGTCATCATCTTCAACCAAAGTATAAACAAGGCCTATTAAAGCGAAAGCCGTTACGGCAGAAAACGCGGTAAGTGTAAATTTATTTACATATCGATTAGCGAATGCGTATTGGCGAACTTCTGTGTCACGAATCCATAAACGCCCCCCAATATACAGCGCTAACAAGGCGGTGCTACCGTGATATAACCAAGCTTTAGTGTCGAATTGAATCGCATGTCCGATATACGTGAGGCTCGTTAGTTCGCTTGGGTTGACCCATGCGTATACAGGGTAATAAGTTCCGACCCAGCTTAAAATCATTAATATTAATACCAACGACAGTGCACCAAACCATTTAAAGTAAGATGCAAGCATACCAAAACACAAGCCTATAAACGCAATTGCAATACCGGAGATCATAGCGAAACCCCACTCGGTGACACTAAAATATCGCCATGCCGTCGAGTTGCTATTAAGCGACAGTAGTAACAATGTCGTAAGGCTCCCAAGCACAATGAATAATATGAGAACTGAAGTCGCCACCGCTACCTTGTGTATGTATAAGCTCCATCGATTTATTGGGAGTCCCCACATAAAATCCAATGTTTTCTCTGTCTGCTCTCTTGGAAATAAAATGTATGCCGTAATCACCCCTATCACTAAGGTGACGTATGCACTGGACCAAGCCAAATCAGTGTCATAGGCATAAGAAAATTCTGACCAATTGAGTACGTCAACCTGATCAAACAGGTAGAACACAAGATCAAATACCGTAACGACAATAAAACAGATAATCAGTGAGCTAAGTCGTCGTAACTCCTTTCGAATTAATGCGGTGTTCATGGAATAACGACAGCCTCCGCCATAACGCGTACAGGAAATTTTAGGTGTGAAACATAGCATTCAGTAACAAAATAGACTCGTTCGCCAGAACTATATATTCCCGGTAAATTAAGGCTAAGCGCTTGCTCGCCCTTAGGCCATGACAAGTTTGTGCTGTACATATCCTCAAGGTATAAAGACCATTCTGTGGGCCTCAGTGAGGCGTGATAATAGGTGCAATTTTTAGGTGTATCGCCCTTGGAAAAGACATTCAGTGCGATACGTAGTGGGCGCCCGTCATCAGCGATAATCGAGTATTTGGCTTTTAATTGTGACAGACTTGCTATCGTTTCTTTATATTCTCCTAGCGCTAATACTTGCACGTGTTGGCGCCAATCGTTAACAAAATCCTCCCACTTAACGCTCAACGCTGATTCAAATTGGCTGGCCCATGGGTTTCTTTTTTCCCACCACCAATCGCGTACATCATTAAACGCCATAATATTGATAGACTGATTAGCGAGATCTATTACCGCTTGATCCCCCCATCGGGATGCCATTTGCGCAACGCCAATATAGGCAACAGCGAATGATTCATCACCCAATTGCTCCTCTTCGCTATCCCATGCCGAAATTTTGGCGACATCGATGACCTGTAAGTAGAGCGATGCTTGTAATGTCGTCTTTTTTATATCGCTTTGATGTCTTTCGTCTCGTAAAACCCACCAAGCAGAAAACCCATCCAAAAACCAATGTCGCCCCTCGATCATCGCCCGGCCATCCGTGCGAGAACGAAATACTCGGTGAATCATAGAAATCGCAAAATTTTGCATATCCCATGGTGTTTTTTGTTGAGATAAAAAATTAACATCCACCACGATCTCGCTTTCTGAGCTGGTGTAATAGGTATGTTCATTACCCAGTAAGGTCTCATCTAGCGTTATTTTAAGTTTAAAGCTGCTTTCCCAGCCCATGGCTGCACTCAAGTCCGTCAAGTGTTTATCTAGGTAGTCAGACAGTGACTGGGCCTCTAGAGCATACTCTTTATCAAGGTAAGCAATTTCAACTTGCCCTGATTCACTTCGTATTACTTCATCGGCAGTGAATTCAAAAGGCTCCGGAGGAGGGTCTTCGACTAACACTGAGAACGCCACTACCGCGCCAATACATAGACAAATCATAAAGGCTTTTTCGGCTTGGCTGATGGGTTTTGAAAGTAACTCGACAACACCGCCATCACGCCTGCTCGCCATTACCAATGTCACCAACAGACAGCTTAAGCCTACTAGGGCGGATTGTTGCAGAGCTAGCCAAGGCCATTCACGCTCGAATGGAAAGGTGCCGCGATCCATTAACATTGCAGGACCAAAGCGGGCGAATTCGAAGGACGTCGAAGAGTCCAACGTTATAACGATTAAAATCAAGGTTATCAGCAATGGAATACGTAACCTTCCTAAGTGATTGATTAGCAACATAAATCCCCAGAGGGAAAATACATAAACGGCTGATCGTATCCATAAAAGAATAAAGAAGTCGCTATCGACTGGTTCTGATTGTGCAGTTAAATAAAAAGCTAGAACTAAGTAGGCTGTGATCAATATAAGCAGTAAGGCTAATCCGCAGAAGTACTTTACCAACACTGGTTGACGGCGCGGTATTGGCAAGGCCTCAACAAAGCTTTGGGTGCCCTCATAGTGTTCTTTAGAAGCCAGTGTATTTCCAAGTAAATACGCAATTAAAAGAAAAAATGTGAGAGAAAATTCTGGAATGGATATTAAATAGCTCATACCCTGACCCAGGAAGAGGTGGTAGGATATAAAGAATATTATTTCGATTATAATAGAAAACACAAGGATGCTAACTACCCGTTGCATATCCTTGCGTGCAAGCGCCAAAATTGATCTCATGATTAAAGGGCCGACTTTCCGTTCATTGCAAATAAAATATCTTCTAGCGATAATTTCTGTGGCTTCCATGTGCTTGCAGGTAAGTCCAGTGATTGAAGTTCTGGGGCGCGAACAAACACGTAATAATCATTATCACGTTGATATTGTTTTAAAATTTCAACATCTGAAAACGTAAGTGCTACCTGATCTTCTATACCGCTGCACATTGGGCTAACAAAACATAATACCGCCTCATGCAACTCCGCTAGGCTGCCGTCAAAATACATCTGACCGCTCTCAATGACGCCAACTCTTGAGGCGACCATTTCTACTTCATTAATAAAATGCGATGAAAAAATAGTAGTTCGGCCACCGGTGATTTTTTCATCACGAATAATCTCAATAAATTCTCGGCGTGCGAAGGGATCCATTCCAGCCGTGGGCTCGTCAAGCAAGAGCATACGTGGGTGGTGAGATACAGCTAGCGCCAATGCTAACTTGGCTTTCATCCCGGTAGAGAAGGTACCTACTTTTTGCTTAAACGGAACGTCTAATCGCCCCAATAATTGCTGGAACGTTTTAGCGTCCCAATTAGGGTAAAAGCCTGCAACAAATTCGCCAAGGCGCTTAGCGGTCATCCAGCCGTAAAAGTTCTGCTCTTGGGCCACATAGCCGATCTGCTGGCGGCATAGTAAACTGCGAGATACGTCTTGCCCGAAAACATACACTTTGCCTTTGTCCGGCTGAGTGATTCCCATAATAGTTCTAATGGTGGTCGATTTTCCCGCGCCATTACGCCCTAGAAACCCATAAACGTGGCCGCTTGGCACCGATAGGTTTAAATTTTTAAGTATGGGAACGTTACCGAAACTCTTATGTAAAGAGGCAATATTCAGTGCTGATGCAAATGTGTCAGTGTTGATATGCTCGTCAAGTTGTTCACTTGTTAACCCCTGAGACGCCATTACTCCTCCGTAAGCTAGTTGATATTTGTAGATTCGTCGCGTGGGTAGAATACCGAAGCATGTACTCGCAAGCAATGCTTTTTGGGGGGATAACAGGCATTGCAAGAACAGGGTCGCCTGAGGGCATTACTGAAAGAATCCGGGATTGACCCAGACTGACATTATCAATAGAGCCACATATCGATACCGTCAAATGATTTACTGCCACAATTCGCCATATTTCCGCCATTGACCTGCCACTTTCTGCCCTTACAATCCCTCGCGAACCAAACCTTAAACAATAAGCATTCAACAACTCGATTACACGGAGCGCCGCATTGTGAAAAAACGCTATCTTTTTGGTGGTTTTTTAACGACTTTAATTAGCTTTATGTTCGTCAATAATACGACGATGTTTATCGATAAAAGTGCCCTAAATAGTGAGCGTTTTTTGTTGGCCCATCGTGGTATTGCGCAAACTTATCACAGGGAAGATTTAGATACGTATACCTGTACCGCTAAGCGTATTTATCCTCCGGAACATAGCTTTATAGAGAATACCATTCCTTCAATGCGGGCGGCATTTGATGCGGGGGCGGATATGGTTGAGCTGGATGTTAAGATAAGCAAAGATCGCCAATTGGCTGTTTTTCATGATGCCACACTGGGCTGTCGAACTAACATTGAAGGCAAGCCTTGGCAGTTTACCTTGGCTGAATTAAAGCAGCTTGATATTGCTTATGGCTATACGGCTGACGACGGATTAAGCTTTCCCTTACGTGGGAAAGGTGTCGCCTTGCTGCCTTCACTTGAGGAGGTTTTTGCGGCTTTCCCCAATGAGTCTTTTCTCATAAATTTTAAAGGCCCGAATACCCGCTATGCGGATTTATTAGCGCGTCTATTGCAAAACCGGAGTGATGCACAAAACAGGAAAGTAATGGTCTATAGCGGTCAAGTTGCTCCAACTGAACGCATGAAGGAGCTAATGCCGGAAATACGAGGATTTACTAGGAAGTCAGTAAAATCATGTGTTGCTTATTATTTCCTCATCGCTTGGACCGGCATGATTCCCGAGTCATGCCAGAATACAGGATTACTCATTCCACAAAATATTGGACCTCTTTTATGGGGATGGCCAGAGAAATTTGTTTCTCGCATGGAAGCGGTGAACACACAGGTTTTTCTCATACCAGCAATGAGTTTTAGAGAAAAACATACTGGTGGGATTGATACAAAAGAGCAAATTGAAAATATTCCAGAAAATTATTACGGGGGAGTCTGGACCAATCGTATTGATTTGTTTTGACCTTGCTCTACAAGAAATAGTGCTGATTATAACCGCAATCAAGCGGTGCGATGAATGTCCGGCTTACTCTATTGACGCCTGAACTCGTGCCTAAGCACGTAGCCCTTAGAATCTGGCACCTATATCACGTATGACTTTTTACACTCACAATAAAGACTACTTCGCACACAGTTTTACAGAAGCCCCAATTCCCGGGGGCTACAATCGATTGAAGTAAAAATTCTCACCGGAGCCTGGGCCATTCAGTATCACTTTCGCTTTTTGCAGGAGTTGGAGCGCTTTTTTGCGGTTTTATAAATACACTAAAATCATATTTCCTAATGTGAGTGTGAGAATCGTATGCCTATAAAAATAAAACGCGTTACCCTGAGCTTAATTGCTACGGCTTTTGGGTATGCCCTCTCTAGCAACGCCGCAATGGCGGATGCTTTGGATGATCGAATTAAGGCGATGAGCCTGCAAGAAAAATTTGGTCAAATGTACCAAGCACCGTTGGAGATTACTTCCGTTGATGAAATCGATGATGATTTACGCCAATCAATCATTGATGGCAAGATTGGCTCGTTTATCAACCCAACATCGGTAGAGCTCGTAAATGCCCTACAAAAAATCGCCGTAGAAGAAGGCAATGGCATTCCGATCCTATTTGCTCGCGATGTCATCCACGGTTATAAAACCATATTTCCTATCCCGCTTGCACAAGCCGCCTCCTGGAACCCCGAAGGCGCCAAAGATGGCGCCCAGATTGCTGCCCGGGAGGCAAGTTCTGCGGGTATTCGCTGGACCTTCTCACCAATGATCGATATCTCACGTGACCCTCGCTGGGGGCGTATAGCGGAATCCTATGGTGAAGATCCGCTATTAAATTCTGTTTTTGGCGTTGCTACCATTAAAGGGTATCAAGGTGAGGACATGAGTAACGAAGAGCGAATCGCCGCTTGCGCAAAACACTTCCTTGGTTACGGGGCTGCAACAGGAGGGCGTGATTACAACACCACGTATATCCCAGAGCCCTTATTGCACAATGTATATCTACCACCGTTTCAAGCCGCAATCGAGGAGGCGAATGTCGCCACGGTCATGAGCGCGTTTAATGATCTCAATGGTGTTCCGGCCTCTGTAAATGGGGATTTATTAACGGGTATTTTACGTGATGAATTACAGTTCAAAGGCATGGTGGTGAGTGACTGGGACTCAGTAATCGAAACCGTCGTTCACGGCGTGTCCGCAGACCAAGCCGATGCGGCCAGAAAGGCCATTAATGCCGGTGTTGATATGGAGATGGTTAGCCGCTCATTCCAAGAAAATGGTGCGCAACTACTGCGTGATCACAAAATTAGTGACGCTCAAATTGACAGCAAGGTAAAGCGAGTATTACGTCTAAAGTCTAATCTAGGCTTATTTGAAAAACCCTATACAGATACCTCGCGTCAAAAATCGATGCTAAGTGATGCCCACCTAAAAGCCGCCAAGCAAGCCGCAATTGAAAGTTTAGTATTACTAAAAAATACCGATAACCTTCTTCCTTTGAACCCAACAATGAAAGTGGCGCTAATTGGCCCGATGGCCGATGCCGCACACGACCAGATGGGAACCTGGGCATTGGATGGTGAAAAACAGCATTCTGTAACAGTATTGAGTGCATTTACAGATAAATTAAACCCTAAAAAACTCCGATACGCTGAAGGTCTAGAAACAAGTCGAAGCCTCTCGCATAAGGGGTTTAAAGCGGCGTTAAAAATCGCCAAAAAAGCTGACGTGATTGTTTATGTTGGCGGTGAAGAATCGTTCTTATCTGGCGAAGCACACAGCCGTGCAGATATTCGTATGCCGGGCGCGCAAGAAGCGCTAGTAAAAGCATTGAGCGCATCAGGTAAACCAATTGTTGTGGTATTAATGGCGGGGCGTCCGCTAGCGTTGAATGATGTAATTGCAAATATGGATGCCGTCGTTATGGCCTGGCACCCAGGCACAATGGGCGGACCTGCAATTGCTGATTTACTTTATGGTGATGCTGAGCCATCTGGGCGCTTACCGATAACGTGGCCAAAAGTTACGGGCCAAGTTCCCATGTATTACAATAAAAAGAATACCGGTCGCCCTGCACGCTCGCTTCCATTTACATTTATGGCGGATTACCCCAAAGAAGCACATCAGCATACCCTAGGGCACGCAACGCATTATATGGATATAGGTTATGAGCCTCAGTTTCCATTCGGCTTTGGCTTGAGCTATTCCACTATGGAATACGCTAAGCTCCTGCAGTCTATTAATGATGCTGCCGGAACGGTTCGCGTAAGTGTTGAACTAAGTAACACTGGCACACGAAAAACGACTGAAACCGTTCAGCTGTATGTTCGTGATGTTCTAGGGAGTATTACGCGGCCCATTAAAGAGCTAAAAGACTTTAAACAAGTAACACTCGCCGCAGGCGAAAGCCGAATAGTTGAGTTTGAACTGACGAAAGATCAGCTCTCATTCTTTAATAATAAGGGCGTAAAAGTTTTTGAGCCAGGCACCTTCGAATATTGGATAGGCGCAAACGCTGCGAGCAAAGAAAAGGCTTCGTTTAAGCTATAGCACCTAGCACCTCTCCTAGCACCTAAGGTCTAAACCCTAAGGATCTAAAACCCCGGACTAATTTAAAAGGCCACGTCATAATATGACACGGCCTTTTTTATTAGATTTTAAAAACGCAAGGCCAAATCAGCCCTGTCGCACGGCATTTTATCAAATACATGTAAAAAATACAAAGTGCCACTTTATTTTCGCTTTACCGCACCCTCTAAGAAAGCGCTACTTCAGCAATAAACGTATTTTTTTCTCCATTCTCCCTAAAAAGGACGACAGGTCTGATTCTTTCGACTATTTTTGGCCGGTAGATGATGCTGTGACGCCAGAATGACTTTTTATTACCCTGTTATAAAGTTCACATTCGAGATGGCTATCACACACAAAAACAGCTTAAACCCCAACATCATCCAATCAAAAACTGTACCAGAGAGAGAGCATAGAGACAATAATTATGAAAATAAGCCGAGTGAGCCTCACAAAAATGACGAATAGGAAGCGCTTTTTCAACGCGCTGTCCGTTTGCGCAGCATCAATTTTGATTACCGCCTGTGGTGGAAGCAACAATTCGAATAATCCAACGCCCACACCAGAACCTACGGCTACACCAGAACCTACAGCTACACCAGAGCCTACAGCTACACCAGAACCTCAGGCAACTTGGAATGAGGTCTGGGCTGATGAGTTTGATGGCGACACATTGAGTGATGCAAACTGGATTATAGAAACAGGTGATGGCTCACAATACGGCTTATCGAACTGGGGTAACAATGAGCTTGAGTGGTATCAAAGTGAGAACGTTACTGTTGCTGATGGTAATTTGGTCATTACCGCCCGAGAAGAGGAAAGTAACGGCCTTAATTATACTTCTGGCCGCATATACTCAAAAGGTAAAGTGGATTTTACTTACGGTCGCGTTGTTATGCGCGCAACCTTGCCGCCAGGCCAAGGCTTGTGGGCTGCATTCTGGGCCTTGCCCACGGGTAATGAATACGGCGGTTCTTGGGCTGCCAATGGTGAAATTGACATCATGGAGTCTGTTAACCCGGCTACCGATAATGCACAGGTTGCGGGCACGATTCATTACGGTCTTAGATGGCCACTTAACCAAGCCAATGGCCTTGATTACGATATCGACCCTTCCGATGGTTTCCATGAGTATGCAGTTGAGTGGGAGCAGGGCGAAATTCGTTGGTATATTGATGGCAATCACTTCCACACTGTAACGTCTAACCGTTGGTGGAGTTACTATTGGGGTGGACAAGATGAAGGTTACGTATCTGACGCTGATGCGCCTTTTGATATCGACTTCTACCTGTTAATTAACATGGCTGTTGGTGGTGATTGGCCGGGCGCGCCTAATGGAGACACCGTATTCCCAGCAGAGATGCTAGTGGATTATGTCCGTATTTATGAATGTGACGCTGACCCTTTAACAGGGCGTGGATGTGCAACAGCCGTTAGCGATGACGTGACTATTCCGAGTGCGGCTGAAATATTTGTTCAAACCTATCCTTTATATACCGATGCGGCGGAATCAATCACCATCGACGAGACCGTCAGAGCCTTAGCGGTAAACGTTGGCTGGACAAACGACGGTGCCTTGTCCATGAGCGAAGAGGCTGTAGCGGGTCGCGGTAACGTGATCGATATTATCACTTCCGACTCAGGCAACRTTATTATCAACGCGGTTGATGGCGGTGCATTTGCRCTTGAWAATATGGGTAACTCTGCAGARCCTTGGAAGCTTGGTGCATCTCACTTAAGTTTTGACCTCTTTATTGATAGTGCCAACACAGCGACTGACGGTACGATTGCGATTAAAATGGACAGCGGTAATTCTGCCATCGGTACTGCAACCTTAACTATTGCAGATCTTACTCTGGATGCTTGGGCGACGGTCTCAATTGACCTTAATACGATTACTGGCGACGGCGTAGCTTCAGGCTTTAACCTTGCTCAGGTAGTGAATTTACTCATTGTCGAGCCAAGCGGCAGTGCCCACATTCAGTTAGATAATATTACCCTCACTTGTGGTCACCCGAATGCTTGTGGCATTGGTGCAGCATCAACCGGTCCTGCACCCGAGCAGCTTGCTTTACCTATTACTTTTGACGATACAAATGTTGGCTACTCGCTAGGTGACTTTGGTGGCAATGTCTCAGAATTAGCTGCAGACCCTGCTGATGATACCAATACCGTGGTTATGTCGATCAAACCCGATAACGGACAAACCTGGGCTGGCACAACCGCTGGTGGCTTAGGGCTTACTGCACCGATTGGATTTACTGCGACTGATACCACTATGACGGTTCGTGTTTACTCGCCTGATGTCGGTACGCCAATATTGTTGAAAGTTGAAAACAACGCTGACGGCTCACAAGCAAGCGAAGTTCAAGCGCTGACAACTGTTGCCGATACTTGGGAAACTATAAGCTTTGACTTTGCTACTGCAGCTACGCCACTAAATGATGCCTGGGATTATGACAAGGTTTCTATTTTCTTTAACTTTGGTACTAATGGTGTCGGCGATAAAGTCTATTACTGGGATGACGTGACCTTTACAGGTACTGCTTCAGACGGTGATGGTGGCGGTGATGGCGGTGATGCTCCAGCACTTGCACAAATTGATTTACCTTTTACCTTTAGCGACGCAGGTGTTGACTTTGGTTTGGCTGATTTTGGCGGTACTGCAACTATTTTAACAACTGACCCAGCCCCAGGTGGAACGGCTACGGTTGCTCAATCTACCAAGCCAAATGCTGCTGAAGTGTGGGCAGGAACAACAATGGGTGGCACTGGTTTCGCGACAGCGTTAACATTAACTGCCGATAGTGTTTTTACGGTAAGAGTATTTTCTCCCGATGTCGGTACCCCGATAATGTTTAAAGTTGAAGATACTGCTGATGCAACCCACTTCCTTGAAATCAATGTATCCACGACCGTTGCCAATGAGTGGGAGACTATGTCGTTCCCGGTCTCTGCAGGCACGCCAGCGCTTGACGCCGGTTGGGTATATGATAAGGCAGCCATATTCTTTAACTTTGGTACAACGGGTGTAGGCGAAAAAGTTTACTACTGGGATACTGTTAGTTTAAATTAATAATACCTGTGTTTTGTTTAGACTCTGAGTTAATGGTCTGAGCTAATGCTCTAAAAACGTCCCGCCGCTTAAGGCGGGATTTTTTTAACGATGTGCAATCACGCTGATATCTTATTAGCCGCTCAATAAAGATATTCCAAAAACAATTATGAGCAATGCCGCAAACAAGAAAATAAAAATTGTTCTCGTATTTCGTGCAAAGGAAAAATAAAAAAAATAT
>NVXL01000125.1 GCA_002746115.1 Alteromonadaceae bacterium | reverse complement strand
ACGAAGCTTATAAGTCGGGCGGGTATAGGTTAAAAGAAATAGCCGATTATTTTGAGCTTCATTATTCTTCTGTTAGTAAGATTGTTAAGAATGTTGAGGAGTCAAGATTCAAGACTTGACCCTGATTTTTTGATTAACCCCATTAAAACCCAGGTGAAAAAAAGGGGGCTGAAAAACAGCCTCCTTTTAGATAACATCTTCAATACATTGTTTTCAAGACATTGTTTTCAAGACATTGTTTTTAGGACAAGGTACAGCCTAGCTTAACCACCAGACCGTACATCATCACT
Source organism: Alteromonadaceae bacterium (assembly GCA_002746115.1). Lineage (GTDB taxonomy): Bacteria > Pseudomonadota > Gammaproteobacteria > Pseudomonadales > Cellvibrionaceae. The sequence goes on along the minus strand of NVXL01000125.1, from coordinate 12,346 downwards.
AAAGCTTACTGCCCCCACAAACGCTGCAGTAAGTTAGTCTTACGCTGGTCGAAGTCCAACCATTCGCCCCACCCACCAGTATTGCTGATAGGATCGTAAGCGTGGCCATACCAACCGCCTGTGTCGCCAGACTCAGGGTTGATGGACCAATAACACCCTTGAATGTTTTTGTCGATCATGTAATCAACAAACGTATCTTGCCACTGCGCATCGACTTGGTCAGCAGGATCGATGTGACCCCAGCGGTTGCGGTCGCGCTGATCCGCTGTACCACTAGGCCAATCCATATTGCCACCGAACTCACCAACCACCATGGCGTAACCCATATCGCGCAGATAACCAAAGTGCTCTTTCCAGCCAGCGCGTAGAACTTCAGGCGTGATCACGATGTTACAGTCAGCATTACCCGCTTCGTCACCAGACAAGCCCGCACACTCAGGTTGCGTCGGATCCATAAACTGCTGTTGTACGAATACCGAAGGGCCATAGGTGTGTGGTGATAGTACTAAACGACTTTTAGGAATGTTCGGCAGGTTGCCCGCCATTTCAAAGAAGTTCTCGCCCCAGTTCGGGTTAGAGAAATCGTCGCCGTGAGGAACCTGAGTGACTGTCAAAGGTGTACCGTCCTGATTACCTGCAGAAGCGGAAATACCTTCGATAAAGATCAACAGATTCGGGTTGACTGCATCGATCACTTCAAACGCTTTCTCAGACATCGTTTTCCACTGTTCCCAAGTGTAATCCCATGGCTCATTATAAATGTCGATACCCACGATGTTGTTTACTTTCAACAACTCAGACAGGCCGGCCATTTCACGTAGATCATCCAACCACATATCTTGATTGTACTCATGAACCGTGACACTGCCATCGGCGACAGCCCCACAGGAATAGTCTTCACGAGTAAAGTCATAGTCTTCTCTAGCACGGTCAACGTAAGGAGGGCGCGCATCCAGACGACCCGCACGCCAGCCGACGTAGTTAGAGCAAGAGTGGATGTCCAGAATAATGTCGAGGTCGTTATCATCAGCAAGCTGAATGAACTCTTCCATGGCAAGGCGCGCATTCTCAACCGCGACATCTGGGTGGTTTTTCAGGAATGGGAAGTTCCCTTGTGGGTCATCCGCATCCAGGGTTTGAGGCACGATTGGGAAACGAATGGTATTGATGCCCATGCCTTTGATTTCGTCCATCGCCTGCTGAATAGTACGACCGGTACCATTCATGTTGTTGGACCAGAAGGTGTTACCCATGTACAACTCCATCGGAGCACCGCTTGGGTTGACGACATCACCAGAAGGCTCGTGACGACCTTCCAGACCGAACCAGTTACCACAATGTATCGCCTGAACAGTGCCATTACGTGTGATGTTACCGCTTGCGTCAACGCGGTATTCAACAGCGTCTACATCTGGACGTGGCTCGTTAGGATCGGTCGGGTTAGTGCCGTCGATGCTAGGTGCCATACAGATAGGCTGCTTGAAGAAGAAGCCTGCGTCGTGAGCGCCAGAGAAGCCCATCAGTACTTCACCGCCTGCAGGTAATGGGTTGGAGCTGTTCACGGTAACCAGATAGCCGCCTTCAGTTTCCGTGACACCGCCAACGGAGGCATTCCAGGCACCGCCAACATTGGGCTCGTGAGCGAAGAAGAAGTCAACAGTCCAGTTTGGCATGGCTTCCGCTGAATTGTTGCGGATAGCCACTTCCTGCACAACAAAGCCGTTGTTCCAGCTTTGGAATTGTTCTATATCACAAGTCAGATCAGCTGGAACGACGACACCGCCGGAGCTTGAGCTGCTGCTGGAAGAAGAGCTGGAGCTGCTTGAGGACGAGCTAGAGCTACTACTTGAGGAGCTACTGCTTGAGGAGCTACTGCTTGAGGAGCTACTGCTTGAGGAGCTACTGCTTGATGAGGAGCTACTTGAAGAGCCGTTGCTTGATGAACTGCTCGAAGAGCTTGAGTTACTGCTAGACGAAGAGCTGCTGCTTGACGATGAGCTGCTGCTTGACGATGAGCTTGAGCTACTCGATGAACTACTGCTTGAAGAGCTGTTACCAGACTCACAAATGCTACCAGTGACGTTCGCAATCTCCGCTGGGTCACCGTTACTTTTAGCCCCCTGAAAACCGAAAGTTACCGATTGACCGGCAGACAGGTTGCCGTTCCAGCTCAAGCTTGAAGCCGAGTAAGGATTGCTACCACTAAAATTAACATTCCAAGCGCTGGGGACTCGGTTTGAGTTGCTGTAGCCCCAGTTTACCGCCCAATTATTGACAGCGGCGCCGGTGTCGTTAGTGATGTGAATGCTGCCAGTGAAGCCGTTGCCCCACTCACTATCAATCACATAGTTACAAGCGGCAAGTGCCCCTTGCGACATAGTCGCACAAGCGACACTCATACCTATAACACTACTAGCGCGTTTAACTGCACGTCGCAAGCTGTTGTTAGGATTTTTAGCGTTAGCCATTGTTATATCCTCTCTATAGATTTATTTTGGTTTTTTACCTGAAAATCATGAAATACTTTCGCGGCTTTCGACCCTGAAGATGCGCAGGGTCAAGTTTAGAGTCAAGTTTGCTAAACTCAAAACACGGGGATGTGCGCCACTATAAAACAGCGTCGCAAATGAAAATTCCAGTGATACATCCACTGATGGAAATTAAGTGCCAAGTGCTAATATTATTAACTTTATTTTTCGGAGCTATTATGGATGTCGCCTTGATAGCGACCACTTAAAGTAATCGAAACAACAGGAGTAGATTCGAGGGTAGGTATTATGCTCGGGCTTGACCCGTGTCTACAATCAGTTAACACGGATAATACTTGAGAGTGATTGAGAGCTTGCTTTGTAGGTTTATCTTGACGCCCTTTTTTAAAGGTTTAAAAGTTTAAAGGTTTAACGACTTAGGCACAAAGCTTGGAGTTGGCACCGCTTTCATCTTGTAGTCAAAAAAAGGGCGCCAGAAATAGTCCATGTTGATGATGATTACCCATGATCGAGCTACCCTGTGTTAAAGAATCAGGTTTTTCTGGGGGACGAAAAATTCGTCAATAAAATACAGGAATTGATTCATCCTGATAAAAACATGGATGAAGTCTCTTCTAGCCAGAAAAGAAGGTTACCAAAGCCGATTAAAGACTATGTGACATCGACAAGCTCTAGAAATGATGCAATTTACGAAGCTTATAGGTCGGGCGGGTATAGGTTAAAAGAAATAGCCGATTATTTTGAGCTTCATTACTCTTCTGTTAGTAAGATTGTTAAGAATGTTGAGGAGTCAAAATTCAAGACTTGACCCCAATTTTCCCGTATAAGCTCATATACCATTCGGGCAGTTCAAAATGCAATATCGACTGGAAAGTCGCTGGCATGGATTATGGCGGCATTGACAGATCGATTGATTCCTCGAGTGCGAAAAATTGAGGAACACTGATGAAGCGGATAGGAATGCGGTAAACCCCTACACACAGTAGATACTGTACATCGAGCGTTGATAAACAGCGTGCTAAGTATAGTCGATGGTTCAAAAAATACCTGCGAAATCACTACAATATTAAATACAGCGTACTATTACTTCAGCCCCCTAGGAATTCAACTATACCTATTAGGTATCGTTATAAATAAACACAAGCATAACCTTTGGGGTTCTTTTTCAAAGTGATTCACATAATGAGTATGCCATGTCATATTAAAAGCCATTCGCACACCCGAATCAGCCATCTTGTACTATGGCTGCTGGCAGGTCTTATGGCAGCGACAAATGCATGGTCAACCACCAGTGTGCCACAACAGATCAATTTCGTTAACATTCTTCAAGACAAAGATATTGCAATTGGCGAAATTGAAGCGGTGCTTCAAGACAATATCGGCTATATCTGGCTAGGGGGTCGCAACGGTCTGCTGCGCTACAACGGCTACGATTTTCTGCCCTTGTATATCTACGACGATAATGACGAAGCCAAACCGCCCAGCTATGTCATCGATCTGTTCGAAGACAGCCGCAACCGTTTGTGGGTATCTACAAGCGCCGGTCTAGCGTATTACGACCGTAAGCAGCAGCGCTTACGCCTGGCAAAAACCCACCCGAACAGTAAGGCACAACTTCCTGGTGCCGTGATCACTCGTATTATCGAAGTGCATGATGACGAACTGTGGCTTGCCTCAATCTCAGGGCTGTACATCTACAGACCCAGTACTGAGATGCTCACTATTATTTCTCCCAATGCTTCACAGGCGCTAACGGATGCCCCCCCCATCACTATTGCCCCAGTGTTCGACATGCTGAAAGATAAAAAAGGCGATATCTGGATTGCCGGCCAAAAGGGCCTGAATCGCCTTCGAGTCTCAGATCTAAACATGACCACTTTTATACCCAACCCGAGCCAACCAGACTCTCGGCCGGACAATGAGATATTAGCCATTAAAATGGACACCCATGGAAATATATGGGCTGGGGTGAGTAATGGGCTTTATCATTTCAATCCACAGACGCAGATCTTTAAACACTTTCGCCATGACCCCAATGATGAATTCAGTCTCGGCGGAAATAATATTCGTGACATACTGGTCGACAGTAAAGGCCTGATCTGGATAAGCACAGATGGTGGCGGCCTGAATTTATATGACGAAGACAATGCGCGTTTTATTCGCTTTAAACATCGCCCGGGTCAAGCCGGGTCGCTCGCATCCAACTCCACCCGTGGTGTCTATGAGGACAGAAACGGCGATTTATGGGTGGGCACTTACCCTAGCGGGATGAATTTTTATGATCGCTCCTCCAGCGCTATATCGCATTACAGTCACGACCCGAATAACCCCAACAGTCTGCCACACAATTCCGTCTTGTCGATTTCCGAAGATAACAAAGGCAACTTATGGATAGGCACTGACGGCGGTGGCGTCACCTACTTTGATCGTTTTAACAATACCTTCAGCCACTATCAGGTTGAAAACGGCAAAATAAGCAGCAATGCAATTTTAGGTACGTTTATTGACTCCAAGGGGCTGGTGTGGGCGGGCACTTGGGGCGGTGCCGTCAATCGCTTCAATCCACAAAGCGATCGATTTGAGCAGATTCCTTTCGATGCCAATCTCAAAGGCAAGGGGCCTGGCCAATATTCGGCGATCAACGACGAAGCTGTTTGGACGATTAACGAAGATCCTCAGGGGAATATCTGGATAGGTACCCACGGCGGCGGTCTGAATAAATACAACCCCAAAACCCAAAGAGTCGATGTTTATATGTCCGTGCAGGGTGAACCCGATCGCCTTTCCGGTAACTTGGTTTGGACTACGTTTGAAGACAGCAAAGGCAATTTTTGGGTGGGGACGTCCAATGGATTAAATTTATTTGACCCGCACACAGCAACAACAACACGTATCTTTCGCGCCGATGGGGCCGCCGGAAGTCTCTCAAATGGTTCCGTTCTATCGATATTCGAGGACAAAAGCGGGCGCCTGTGGTTTGGTACCGATTGGGGTTTGAACCTTTACGCGCCGCAAACACAGACCTTTACTGCTTACAGTGAAAGCGCAGGCTTTATTGACAGCGGCATTCGCAGTATTAGCGCAGACGACGATGGCTACCTTTGGTTAGGCACCAACAAAGGCATTGTGCGCTTTCACCCGGATACCGAGGAAGTCACGAATTATAAACGCGCAGGGGGTCGGTTTCTGGGGGGGTTTAACACCAACTCGTCATTATTTAGCGCGGCAGGTGAAATCATTCTTGGCGGCACCAATGGCATGCGGATTTTTAAAATCGAGGCGCTTGGCATTAATAAAACCGTGCCTCCAATCACTTTGAGTAATTTTAAGGTGTTTACCCGACCGGTGGAAATTAACGGTGCGGATGGCTTGTTAACAAGAGACATTAATGAGACCACCAGTATCACCCTGGACTACAAGAAAAATATGTTTTCATTTGCTTTCTCGGCTTTGAATTTTCGCGACCCCGCTAAAAACCAATACGCTTACAAACTTGAAGGCTTTGATTCTGAATGGCGACAGGTAGGCAGTCAACGTTCAGCGCTTTACACCAATCTGGATGCGGGTGTTTATACCTTTCGTATTCGGGGAAGTAATAACGACGGCGTCTGGAATAAAAAAGGTAAATCCATTGAGATTATTCAGCTGCCCCCCCCATGGCAAACACTCTGGGCTTATACCCTGTACTGTTTAGTGGTGCTGGGTATCCTTGCCAATTTTGTTTACAAGCAGCATAAAAAACGTAAACTAATAGAAGAACAAAACCGTATACTCGAAGCCAAGGTGGCCGAGCGCACCAGCGAATTAGCGGCCAAAAATAACGATATTCAAGCCATGTTAAGCAACATGCGCCAGGGGCTATTTACCGTGGAAACCAGCGGTAATATTCACCCGGAATATTCCGCCTATTTGGAAGAGGTGTTTGCGACAACTGACATTGCCGGTCGCAATGCAGTGGAACTGCTGTTTACCGGAGCCAAAATCGGTGCGGATGAATTGAATCAAACGAAGGAGCGAATCAACTGTATTATTGGTGAAGATGAAATGAATTTCACCTTTAACGCGGAGGGTCTTCCCGATAATTATGAAGTTGAGCGCGAGGGTCAACGCCAATATTTGTCGCTAAGCTGGGATCCCATCCTGGGTCAGGAAGACGGTGAGGATGTGGTAATCAAGTTAATGGTATCGGTGCGCGATGTCACCGAACTGAGAGAGGCTGAGGCGCAGGCAGAGGGTAAAACACGTGAATTGACGATTATTTCGCAATTACTTAAAGTGCCCAGCTCAAAGTATCTGGCCTTTGAAGCATCAACGGCGAGATTTGTGGCCGAAAACCGCGAGAAAATCAAACAATGCGCTGCACATGATCTTGATGTAATTGCCCTGCTTTTCAGAAATATGCATACCATTAAGGGCAATTGCCGTACGTATGATTTCGGTTTTTTCAGTGACGTGGTGCATGAGGTTGAGAGTACCTACAGCACATTGAAAGCATCCGCACAAAAAACCTGGGATGCGCAGGAATTGTTGAATGATCTTGTGCGCGTTGAGGCGATAGCTCAGGAATACAACAATGTTTTCCACGAGGTTTTGGGGCGCGAAAGTGACACTAGTGCCAGTGATGCACTGCTGGATCTTAAAACGATTGAAACGATTCAGCGCTTTATTGGCCAAGTGGTGACCAAACATCCGTCGGCGGGCAAGAGTACGGAACTACAATCGGCCAATATTTTGTTGAATATTGCGCTATCCAAACCGCTCAGTGAAGTTTTGGTGGATATTGTTGACTCGCTCCCATCGATTGCTAAACAACTGGGCAAAGAGCTTCCTTATGTGATTTTTACAGACAGTAATCTTCGGGTAAAAATTAGCGCGCATGAGTTACTGAACAATGTTTTTGCGCATATTCTTCGCAACAGTGTCGATCATGGTATTGAACAGCCACAGGAGCGTATTGCTGCGGGTAAAGAAGCGGCGGGCACGATTAATATTCACAGTTGCCAGGACAATGGCAAGCTCTGCCTGCGGGTGCGCGATGATGGCAAGGGCATTAATATTGAACGATTGCATGAAACAGGCGTTAAGCTGGGCCATTGGCAGGCAACTGACACGCCAGACACGGCGGATATTGCGGAGTTGATCTTTGCTTCGGGAGCCTCGACCAAAGAAACCGTGACGGATATATCCGGCCGTGGTGTGGGCATGGATGCAGTGAAGCAGTTTTTGCTTAATGCCGGCGGTGACATTACCTTGAATTTGCTTTCGGAAAAAACACCTGATAATGCTTTTGTGAGGTTTGAGACGGTGATCACTTTACCGGAAAAGTGCTTTGTTGAGATTAAGCTTGAGGCATAGTTTTTGGCAGAATATTCAACGAGAAGTTAATAAAATTAGCCTTGGGCTGCCATTGTAATGCGTAATCTTAGCATGTGCTTCACTTTAGTTTAACAAATCAACGCTTCACGCTATCCAACAGTGACCTTACGGTATTGGCCAATTTAACAATTGGCACAGGCTTACTTAGGATAGCTTTATATACCAATCCGCTGTAATTCGGACTCCGTCGCCTTTGAACTGAATCCCGAAATCAGGATGATGGGGAGATCGCTTCGAAGCGACAGCATTCCTTGCGCCATCTCTAGACCGCTGAAATTGGGCATCGTTTGATCTGTGACAATTAGATCGAAACACGTGGGATCCGTCTGAAAAAGGCTCAAGGCGCTACCGGAATCGGTCATCGACACAAGGTCATAGCCATATCGCTGAAGCTGCGCTTTAACCATAGAGGCAATCGCTTCTTCATCGTCAATCACTAGAATTCGTTCCTGTCCACGGGATATCTTATCGACAATCACACGATCTGATTTAAGCTGCCCCCCCCCTTTATCAGGGGGAAATCAATGTCAAATTGGCTACCAACACCCAATTCACTATGTACACTAATAAGGCGGGGGCATATATGGCCTCTCCGCCCCAAGACTTTGCTTGCACTGGAATAACTACATTCTCTTTACCGTAATATTTTTTTCAATCTCAGTCATGAAGTCTAACTTAAAATCATCAGAAATTGTTCCATCACCACAACTCGATACATGTTTAGCATAGTGAACAATATACTCCGAATTTCCGTCTTCGCTACTGGTAAAAAAACTGTATAAAATAGTTGGCTTTGTTAAGTCAAAACCATTTTTTTGGACGTATGCGACATCTTTTGATGAATTAATTTTCTCAAGAGACAAATCGGCATGACAACTTTCCCGCAGAAAAAACTTTAAGCCACTCAGCGTAACCGGCTTATGATAGCTATAGTCTAAAAATCCGGCGCGATCGGCGAGTTCTTCTGCACTTACCATAATGAATTTATGCTCATCGATTAATACAGCAATAGTCACATTAAATGGGTGTTCGTTAAAAACTGCTTGATAGTTTATTGGGCTTAACTTTTTAAATCCCGGAGGTATATCTAATGAAAACGTCATGCCATGGGTAGATATTAGATTGGAGCCCTTGTATTCCAAGTACTGAAAATCTTGCGCTCGCACTTCAAGCGCAAATAAAAGAACAGTGGTAATGATAGTGCAATATATGTTTTTCATTTCGAATTCCTTATGCCTGTATAGCAGGCCTATGATTTATTGTACTTACTAGAATTTAGCTTAATTTTTTCCGGCTCATTTACTCGTTTCTAAGCCAAGCGGTTCTGATCTATCAGCTGAAGTGCACTGAAACTCGGCCAAGCCGTCCTAAATCGAATATTAATTTGAGACACTGCTCGCCAAGAGAATAATGTTTTTTTGCGAGATCAATCTGATATTTATATATTGGTATCATCATTTTTGTCTTAATTAATTCAAGCATATAGCATGTCTAATCTTGTCCGCCGTCTACCCCACATAATGAGGGTCTAAGCCTGGTAAAGCACTTGAACCAATAAAACGCGAGAACTGCTACAAGCTCACTCGCTCAAAATGAACACCAACCCAAGGCCTGTAATAATTATTGATCAATTAAAAAACCAACGTATCGTCAGATAGTCCAAACCCTGCATTCCACCCATATCGAACTAGCTAGAAGTATGCCAACTATTTTTATTGTTTATATTCAATGACTTAACGAACGGAAATCGAATTCTGCGTGCGTCAAACAATTCGAATTTGGTCTTTTTCACTATTTTTTGGTTATATAAACCAGCAAGTGAGAAAGGCTATTACTGAGAAGAGAGGGGTTTTCAGGAAACTGCACAGTGAAATATGTGCATAGAATGAGGGAGAATCAACATAGCTTGGTTGTACGTTGATCCGGAGCACCGAGGAAAAGGGGTGGCGGAAGCGTTGTTGTTACATATTCTTCCGCTGCTAGAATCAGACGCTTCATTAACAGTTCTTAAGTCAAATGAGTGTGCAATAAACTTGTATGCTAAACTTTGAGTTGGCCGAGGATTCGGATATCTTGTCTAACAGGAAGGATGCCCGTGATTTTAACGTGTTCCGTGATTATCAAGCCAAACGTGACCGAACAGATCGATTTGTTTTGAAGTTAAAAGATAGGACACACATCGTTAATGGGCGCTTAGGTTAATGTCTTCGCCTACAGATTAAATTCGAAAAATGCTCTCGTTAAGCGGCGGAAATAGACTGAAGTATGAAAAGGTTAGCAGGGGTGGATAAAAATAGAGGTTGTGTAACTTGTATTTCTTGTGAGAGAAAATTAATCATTGAGGCAGGCCCTCAATAATTAATTCCCCTAAAATACAAGCCCTAAAAGACAGGCTTAGGCTACTTTTTGTACGCCAGCTTGGCTGTCTAAGTATTCGTCATATGTACCCTGGTAATCAATCACCTGCCGACCCTTTATCTCGATGACACGTGTTGCTAAAGAGGATACAAACTCACGGTCGTGACTCACGAAAATGAGTGTGCCGTCGTATAACGAGAGGGCGTTATTCAATGCTTCGATAGCTTCCATATCGAGGTGATTGGTAGGCTCGTCCATGATAAGAACATTCGTATCCATCATCATTAATTTACCAAACAACAAGCGATTTTTTTCACCACCGGAACAAACGCGGGCTTTTTTGTTTGCGTCATCGGCAGTAAATAGTAGGCGACCTAACATACCGCGAACCATGAGATCGTCGTGTTTTGGCGTGCGCCACTGAGACATCCAGTCAAACAGATTTAAGTCACTATCAAAATCGCTCGTGCTGTCTTGCGGGCAGTAACCAACAACAGCGTTCTCAGACCACTTAACCACACCGTTATTGGCTTGGATATCATTCAATAAACAGCGTAGGAAAGTGGTCTTACCGGCACCATTTTCACCTATTACCGCCAACTTAGCGCCCGCTTCTAAAATGATGTTACCGTTCTCGAACAAGGTTTCACCGTCAAACCCGTGCCCAAGATCTTCCAGTACTAACGCTTGCCTGTGAAGCTTTTTACACTGTTTCATACTAAGTGACGGTGTTGCTCGGCTTGAAGCCTTGACTTCATCGAGCGTAATCTTATCTAACTTCTTCGCACGCGAACTCGCCTGTTTGGCTTTTGATGCATTGGCCGAGAACCGATTAACAAAGGCTTGCAACTCGTCCATTTCAGCGCTCTTCTTCGAGTTTTCGGTTTCGAGCTGTTCGCGAATCAATGACGATGCTGCCATAAACTGTTCGTAGTTTCCGGGGTAGATACGTAATTCGCCGTAGTCGATATCCGCCATGTGCGTACAAACAGAGTTTAGAAAGTGACGATCATGCGAGATGATAATCATGGTGCTTTTACGTTGATTAAGCACGTTAGCGAGCCAATTGATGGTATCAATATCCAAGTTGTTGGTAGGCTCATCGAGTAACAAAATCTCTGGATTAGCAAAGAGCGCCTGCGCCAATAGCACGCGTAATTTCCAGCCCGGAGCAACCTGTTTCATAAGACCAAAGTGGAGCGACTCGTCAATGCCTGCTTCGAGTAATATGTCGCCCGCACGGCTTTCCGCGCTATAGCCGTCCATTTCAGCGTAATGTGTTTCTAACTCGGCGACTTTCATCCCGTCCTCATCAGACATCTCGGGCAAGCCGTAAATGCGGTCGCGCTCTTGCTTAACCTTCCATAGTTCTACGTCACCCATTATCACCGTATCGATGACACTATACTGCTCGAAGGCGAACTGATCTTGGCTGAGCGTGCCTACTTTATGGTTGGGTGTAATCGAGACGTTGCCAGAAGAGGCGGCTAGCTCGCCACTTAGGATCTTCATGAAGGTTGATTTACCGCAGCCATTGGCACCAATAAGGCCATAACGATTGCCGTGGTCAAATTTGGCGGAGATGTTCTTGAATAAAGGCTCAGCGCCAAATTGCATGGTGATGTTTGCGGTAGATATCAAAAGACTTTTCCTGAAGTATTACGTATTTGGAGGCTTTGCCCTATCGGCCTGAACCTAATATTGCTCAGAGCTAAAATGGGCGTACACGAGGAGCCGCACTTTAGAGATTTATGGTCTAAATGTCGAGCACTAAAAAAAGACCGTCATTGTAAGGGCTCAGCTAAAATCATCGGAACTATCACTGCTTCAACTTAATCTCCCCATGGTGCATATCATCCTGAGTACTTTCAATCAGTAAAATTTGGGGGGCAGGTCTTGAATTATGAATCCCTCTGCTAAACTCTAAACCCCTATGTCTAGACCAATAAGAATTGAATTTGCAGGCGCCTTATATCACGTTACTTCTCGCGGAAACGCAAGGGCGGACATCTATCTGTCTGAACAAGACCGCTCAGATTGGTTGGGTGTGTTTCGGGATGTATGTCGGCGTTATAATTGGATTTGCCATGCGTATTGTTTAATGGATAACCACTACCACTTAC
>NVXL01000124.1 GCA_002746115.1 Alteromonadaceae bacterium | reverse complement strand
TTATCCCTATTAAATACCACGCCCGGTAAAAACCGCGACGTTCACCGTTATGAATCTATTCAGCAACAAATGCCGGATATCTATGGGGTTAATGCCCACGGCTTGCCTTACAATTCTACGCCAGAACGCAAGGGGCAAGCGCGTCAGCTGCAAGGGTATTTGTTATTTTTCGATCAATTATTAGCGAATTACTTTTCTCAGTTAGGCGGTGTGCGTGAGTTATTTTCTTTCTTTGGGAAAGATGACAGCAAGGGCAAATCAGCCACCTCAACGAGCACGTATTTTTCTCAGGTCGTTAACGATCCAGAATTAAATCTAGATCCTGTATTTGTGCGCGAAGGTGAAGACCTGCAAGCCCGACTACAAAGCCTGACGGAAAACCCAAGTGGCGATGAAAGCGAAGTTTACCAGCGGAAAAACCGCTTTCTGAACCATCTACTCGCACGCTTTGGTATGCAATTTACCGATTACTCCCTGATTCTATTTGAGCAGCAGGCCACCCTAGACCTAGAGGACGAAGAACTCGCCAAGATTGACGATAACTGGAACCGTGCAGCATTGGGGCGTATTCGTGATAAGCAGCGCTATTTGCAAAAATTCCCAGAGTTAAGCAGTTGCCGTGGCCAAGGCTTTAATTATTTGGAGGCGATGAGCCCCAAAAACAGCAGCGGTGTGGAGCAAATTATCCGTTGTAAGCTGCATATCAAACCCGGCTCTGACGAGGACTTTGTGCTGGTTGAGCATGTGCTCCTAAGGCCACTATCGCAAGATCAGGCACAGTCCACGCCAGTATTGGTGAATACGCCCAACGCAGACCCTTACTCCTTGCAAATTACCGTAGCCTTTGCGGCATACAGTGAGCGCTTTGCGGATCGTGATAATGCCGTTCGGCGTGAATTTATCGAGCGAGAAGTGCGTGATGAAACCCCAGCGCATATTTGCATTAAGTTCTTGTGGTTAAGCACAGCGGAAGAAATGGCAACACTTAAAGCCACGCGTGACCAATGGCTAGCCGAGCGACGTCGTTATATTCTGACGAGCATGGGCATGCAAGCTTCAGACACAAAAAGCGACACGCAAAACCCTGATACACCCAGTAACTGATTGATACCAACATCCGGAAGCAGACATCATGGCAAAAAATGATCAAGCACTGCGCGCCGCGCGGGACAACCTCATCGACCAATTGGGCTTTGGCTATACTTACCCGGTTACCGATGTGGATATTCTGGATGAGCGCCTTAAAGTCCCGAATGATGCGACCGCAAATATCCCGATCGACCCCAGTCAGCTAAGCGTTAATTATCGTCTTTATGACTTAGCGGATAAACCCGTCAAAGTTAAGAAAAAGACTTTTAACCTCAAAGGCGATGGCGATACCGCCAATTTACAAACGCCCGCGATTATTGCAGATGTCAGTTTTAAAATCCTCGCCAGTAAAACGTTTAGCCCACGATCGTCTGGCGATGGAAGCCTAGCGGCACCGGAGGGCTTGCAAACTTACTTGAACCAGACCGCAGAGGTACGTGTCGGGCTTAATAGCACCTTAAAAACCACCTTTGTTGATGGCCTACCCTTGCTCGATAGTGCACAGGCCCACCTATATAATTTTGGCAGTACCACTGAGATTCAAGTCGATCACAGTCAAGAGCAGGTGAATTACCAAGTGGTGGTGCCTGCTGATACTTCCGTTAATAAAACCAGCACTGAGCTTGTTGTATCTGAAGGTGTGGTTGGTCTGGGTGATAAAAACTTTATTCGTTTAAATAGTACAGCCTTTAATGAAGACAGCCTATTGCGTGTGCGTGCTACCCGCGTCTTTGATGACCAGCGTGAAAACGAGAGCGAGCTGCTCGATACGGTTTTATACCTGAATACTCAAGCGACACCAAATTTGACGGTGCTTACCACAGGCTCAGCCAAAGCTAAGACGAGTGCTATTTCTGTGCCTTTTAATAGTGCTGGCAACCTACGCATCGAGGCGAGTCAGGCGAGTGTGCGTTATCGAGTATTAGCGCATACCGTTATTGACGAAGAATATTATTTTGCCAATGCGGCCGCTAAGGCGACGGGCGAGCAGGTTAGTTCTGGCTTCATTGAACACGACGAGCAGCTCTTGGTCAATGTACCGGACTATTCACGTATTATCAGCACCGGTGCCGTAGATTCCCCTTTTAGTGCGGTATCCGATGACCTTCCATTTGGCTTCGCCCCAATAAGTGATTACACCGCTGGCAATGGCGAGGCGCTAAATATTGCCTTGCCTGCCATCACTCAAGATACTTTATATGTTGTACAAACCGAGAAGAAACACGCTTGGGCAGACGCTAATAATCGCCAATACAGTGAGGAAAGCTACGGCTTTCTCAAGCAAACCACGACTTTATTGGTTGAGCCCAATATTCAAACCGGTTTGCACTTACGCTTAACCTTAAATACCGCCAATATTGCTGAGGCTAAGCCGAATTACCAGGCGTTGGATATTAGTGACGGCAACACCGGTATGCTTTATATATTGAGCTTGAACGAAGATTCACGACGAAAGGCGAAATTCAGTGGCGACTTTAATGCGTATTTTCACGATTGGCCTGATGCTGGCGCGCATCCAGATACTGAGAATATGGCCGATAGGGGTTTAAACTCCCTACGTATCGGTCACGACTTAGTACTCGCTGACAGCGAGTTACCACGTGAATTGTATTATCAAGATCTAAGCGTTCCGCTTAAATTAAAGCTCGCTATTAATACGCGCTGGGGCGTGAGTAAAGTCCCAGCCCTGCTCTTAGCGAACACGAGCTTACCCCAACCCTCGTTCCTTGAGCTTAAGGCCGCAAAAACCACGGCTAAAGTGCAAATTAAAGTCACGCCAAGCCAGTCTGGTGTTAGCTATCAATTATGGATCAATAACGAGCCCGCTAATGAGGTACGCAGCGGTAATGGCCGGAATATGATTCTTAGTATTACAGATGAGGCCTTAGCAAATACGCCAGCGCCAGAGTTGGAAGCGCTAGGTATTTTCGTTTGTGAAACCCATGACCTAGGAGACAATGTTACCTTGGTTATTGATCAACCCCTTGCATTTGACGTGGCACAACCGGAACCCGAGCTTGTAACAGAAGAGACTGTGCCGGAAGCCGTTCCTGAAACCGAAGTGGAGCCTGTTGTAGAAACAAACGCAGAAACAACCGTAGAAACTGCGCCAGATTCAAGTCCGCCTGCTGATACCGGCGCAGGGTAGTTAATGTGAACACCCTCAGTGGCTCGCGCGCAACTCAGCGTCACATTATCAAAACCCAGATCGTCGATTTAAAATTAAAAAATCGCGCTAAGGCACAGCATTATTACGACCGGGTGAGCGAGTTAATACAACAAGCCCTGGTGCCTCAAATGGACGCGATATTTTCTCGACACTTTGAGCCTGACCAGCACTACGTGATCGACAGTCTTGAACTTGATATCGGAAAAATTCACTGGCAGGCCTTTGATGAAGACTTTGTGCCAGCCTGCGTCAAAGCCCTTGAGCAGCAAATTCAAAAAGCGCTTAGCAGTAAAAAAGCGCAAGTACGCCCCCGTAATGCAGATGATAAAAGTATATCCTCTCGTGAGGTTTTACTGGTGCGTCAAGCTTACGGTAAGCAGCACGACAAAGACCTAGAAACCAAAAAACAGGCCTTACTTGACCTTGATGACGCGCCGGGTAAAAATGAGCCCCATACCCGCTCACCGCTCGAATTATTGAATCATTTTATGCACCACGGTGTCTTGCCTTGGTGGGCGGATGCGCTAGAGCCTGACTTGTTAAATACCCAGCTAGATCAAGCGCTGCATCACCATGGTGGTCAGTTAAAACATGATGTTGCGCAATGGTTAAGTTTAAAACCCGCAACGCAGCGACTTATTCAGCATTATGATGATCAGCGCTTGTTAGGTCTCAGTCGTTTGTTTTTATCCCCCTCGACTCCTGCGAATACAGTGGTATCTGATGCTGTGGTTCATGGCTTAGCCTTAATTAAAACGGCCTCCTATGAGTTGGTAAATGCAAGTCAAAATCATTTACGGCTTAATTACTGGCAGGCCGTATTAAACGGTTTGGCTCGCCCGGATCATATTAAAAGTGTATTTGTCCAAGGTATAAATCACGGTTCTGAAAATATATCTTCGACCAATACCGGGAGTAGTCGTGGTAGAGATAAGCAAACAGTAGCGATTCATGCGTATTTATTACAGTCACTAACACAGCATCGTCCCGATTCTGCTGCGCTTCGTATGTTATTACTTAACAAAGCGGATACGTGGTTAACTGCGTCGGATGATGCTAAGCCTTTGAGTCAAGTCCTGAGTCAAAAAGCAACGCTTCGTACTCTGCAGGCTCTGCTTGAGGTATTTGTGCCTCCGGCTAAAGTGAAACTTGATAGCGCCGAAAAAGCCAATATTCGAGATGTTGTTGAAGATCCTGATAATACCAATACGCGAGATAAAGCTAAGGCCTTGGGTAAAACTAAGGGTTTGGATAAAACCAAGGATCTGGGGGAGAACAACACCTCAGTAAAAAGCATTGATGATGACGCGCTTGAGCTGCAAACAGCTTTAGACAATAGTCAGCAATGGTTGCAAATAATCGCCAAAAACGGCGATCCATCGCAGGACTTGCATGCATTTTCATCCTACCTGAATGACTTACCTTCGCCGATATTCCAAGCTCTTAGTCAGGCTTTGTTTAAGGATGATTTATTTGCGGATAAATTGTTTAACGACAATTTTTTAAACGATAAGATGTCGCGAGAAGATGGTTTAAATCAACAGTCTAATGAAGTGCTGCTTAAACAAGGCATACAAAAATTTATTCGCTATTTAAATAACTGCCAAGAGCATGCTCTTGATTTATCGCCACTTACCGAACAAACAATCGAGCAAGTTGCAAAGTCAAAAAGTCAGCACGTGGATAAGCAAACGCCAAAAGACCACGGTCGAGATTTTAAACCCGGTATTGATGAATGTTACGTTTACAATGCAGGCCTAATTTTGTTTTGGCCATTTCTAGGCCACTTTTTTGCACGACTTGGTTTTTTCGATCACATTAAAGATGGCGACAAAAAAGACTTTGCCGATCAAAATGCACGCGAAGCGGCAGCGAAGCTCTTGCAAAGCCTAATCTACAACCCACTAGAGTTTGGCGAAAGCGGCGCGCCGCAAGGCGAGTACCTCCTGCCGCTAAACAAAGTCCTCTGCGGCTTAGCCCTAGATAGCGCCGTAGATATTCAGCTGAGCCCAACAGAGGATCAGCAGATGGCATGTGAGCACCTATTAAAAACCGTTATTGACTCCGCCAAAGTCTTACAAAATACCACTATAGCGGAATTTCAAAGTTCGTTTTTACAGCGCCGAGGCCTCCTTAGCCAGCGCGACGGGGCATGGTTATTACGAGTAGAGCGAGAAAATCAAGACGTATTACTTGGCCGATTCCCCTGGAGTTTGGAGTGGTTAAAATTAGAATGGATGGATAGCGCCATGCGCGTGGAGTGGTCATGAACAGTCGTTTAAATATTGAGCCGACAGCCTTAGCTGCCGACAATCAAAACAAGGCCGTGCAAGATAACGTAGGTGACCTAGAGCGTGAACTAATATGGTTAGCGGGTTTACTGGATAGTCGTTTTAAGCTGTATTTCAAACCCGAAGGTGTTGCCCCCTTGCCAGAAGGCGCCAGTGTTTTTGATCTGGATGCGCCAGACCTCAGCGAGTCATCATCCTTGTACGCAGGTGTTATCACTCAAAACCTACTCAACTATGAAGAGCGCGCTGCGCTTATTTTGGCATTAACACCGTTGCTACGCCCGCAAATGTTAGATATCTTCTTCACCAAAAACAGCACTTTTGATCGTCGCTTTACCGAGTTCGGCGGCGTAATACAAGGCGGTGATTTTATCCCGACAGTGGAGACCTTGGTGTTTATTCTGGCTGAGGGAGACCTTGCGCTTCGCCTTCGTGTGATGCAACTCTTTGATAGTGCTCATACCTTGGTTCGAGAAAATATATGTAATATCTCCCCAGTGAATTCTACCGATAATATATTAAAAGCCCCGCTGCGTTTAGCGGATGATTATATTAGTCTGTTTTTACAAGCCTCTAAAGGCGAGCCTCAGTTTAGTCAGCACTTCCCCGCCAAAAAAATTAAAACTGATTTAAGCTGGGATGACTTGGTGCTTCATCCGAATACCGCCCGACAAATTCAAGAGATTAATACTTGGGTTGAATATGGTAAAACACTTACTGACGATTGGGCGATGGGGTCGAAAATTCGTCCCGGTTACCGAGCCTTGTTTTACGGTCCTCCAGGCACGGGTAAAACCATGACCGCGTGTTTACTCGGTAAAACGACTGGGCATGAGGTTTACAAGATTGATCTATCAATGGTGGTCTCGAAATACATTGGTGAGACGGAGAAAAACTTATCCAAAGTATTCGATATGGCAGAAAGCAAAGGCTGGATTTTGTTTTTTGATGAAGCCGATGCTTTATTTGGAAAACGTACAGAAACACAAAATTCCCACGATCGTTATGCCAACCAAGAGGTCGCCTTTTTACTTCAGCGCATCGAAAGCTTTGATGGCGTGGTGATTTTATCCTCCAACCTAAAAGATAACATCGACGATGCCTTTGCGCGTCGTTTCGAATCAATGATCTTCTTCCCAATCCCCAAAAAAGAAGAGCGCCTAAAAATATGGCAAAAGTCATTCTCCGCCAAAGCAGAGCTAGATGAGTCAATAAACCTAGTTAACGTAGCCAAAGACTTTGACCTTGCCGGTGGTGCCATTATTAACGTTGTGCGTTATGCGTCGATGCTGGCAATTAGCCGTGGGCAAACACGTATTTTAATGGATGATATTCAGCAGGGTATTAGCCGGGAATACCGCAAAGAAGGTAAAAGGTGACAAGATGAAAACACATCAACAAGTAGAGAAAACCAACTCCAACACCCATGACCAGTCTAGCTCTTGCTCGTCTGAAAGTCGCCAAGATATTACTCAGTTAAAAAATGATGAATTTTCTATGGCCTCAGTTGAGGCGATTGGAGGGGAAGGTATTGTTCAGGGCAAGCATAGCGCTGTCTCCCAAAGTTATGGCGCGAGTCAACCCGCACAAGACAAAACCGCTAACAAAAACGCTTTACCTAGCCGTTTAAAATCCGGTATAGAGAATTTATCCGGCTATTCAATGAGCGATGTAAACGTACATTACAACTCGCCCAAGCCTGCGCAGCTGCAAGCCCACGCTTATGCTCAAGGTAACGATATACACCTCGGTAGAAATCAAGAAAAACACCTGCCACACGAAGCTTGGCACGTAGTGCAGCAAAAGCAGGGTCGAGTTAAGGCCACGACACAGATGAAAGGTATTGGCGTTAACGATAATACGGCACTAGAAAAAGAAGCCGATATCATGGGCGCCAAAGCACTGACAATGGCGACGGCTAGTCCGCAGCAATCGGGGGTTTTAGTTAAAAATACTTCAATAAATGCGCAGGCATCAAACCTCCCTGCACAGCTGATGCTGAATAATACAACAGATCGTGAAAAACTGGCGGTAGCTGTAGAAATGGCTGCCCGCATGCTTAATCTGCAATATAAGAGCGCACCTCCACCTTATAAAGGACAGCTAGATGAGGTTCTCGCGGGCTTAGCAGACCTTACCACCGAAAGCCCGCCGCAGCGTGGTAAAGACTGCTATGCGCTTATAAGGAAAACAAAAAAAATCAGTAAGATGTCGGTCGAAAAAGCGGCCCAGGAGGTGGTAAATAAAATTATAACAAGTAAAACCGGGAAGACCCCTAAGATTTGGAAGAGCGGAATAGGCAAAAAAGTAGGCTTAAATAAACAGCCCGATGTAATGCCAAAGCATCAAGAAATTGTGTTTTGGAAGGAGAGCCCGCTGAACTTGGTAACAGCCAAGAAAAAAATGGGGGGGAAAAAACCGGTAGTAGGGAAGCAAGGCCTTGTAGGCGACTGTTGGTTAATATCCAGTATTGCGGCAATCGGCCTACATAATCCGAGCGGACTTACGGATATGGTTGAGAACATCCTAAGTAATGGCAAGATAAAAGTGACGCTGCATGAAGTACACCCGGTAGAGCGTGTTCCGACGGGAAACACTAAAGACATAATTATCGACTCGAAGCTTCCCCACAGGTTAACCGGAGATTTGATGCAAAACGAGTCATTACTTTATGCCGGTAAGGGCATGAAAAAATCGGAAGTCGAAGTGGCTAAGCTGTTTGGGTTTATTGAAAAGGCGGTAGCGATCCAATTAGGCGGCGGCTATAAAGGGGCTCAGAGTAAAAATCCTAAGTTTGCCCTACCTTTACTTACAGGCAAAAAAGCATACAACATTCTACTCCCGGCAGCAGGCGACGAGAAACCCAAGCTCGCCAAATTAAAAGCAAATTGGGGGGCTTGGGGGATCATCGGTTCAACACTTAGCTTAACGCGTGCGCACAAAGTCTCGCCCTCGAAAAAGTTTGCGGACAGGCAAGAGCACGCTATTGTATTACGTAAGATAGACTCAAATGGTGCCGCCACTGTTTTCGATCAAGGCACAGGGCAACAATTTATTATTAGTTTTGACGAGCTATGTGATCCGAAGTTTAAGGCCACCGTGACGGTTGAAAATAAGAAAAAGACGACAAAAGTGACTTATAAGTATACAGGACTGATCGAAGTTGTTTTTGCTGGAAGTAAGGTGCCGCCAGACCCTTGGGCATAACTTTGTTGTTATGACGGGTTTGAGTCTTGTGCGTATAAATAACACTTAACTAGCGCAGTAATGGCGCGTATGAGCACATTCGTAGAAAGAGCGCTGGTGACGACGTTACCCGCCACTTAAAGCAATGATTTTTATTGTGCAATGTAATGTATTTGTAATGTATTTGTAATGTGATCGGCAGGACCTAAACAATATACTGTCGGTCAATTTGGGTAGCTGTGTTATATTGATGCAACCAGTGGTAAAGGTCTCTTTTGTCCACTTCCAAAAACCTATGGCCTAGCTTTAAATACTCCTAGTGCCTCATAAGATGATATTCGTGCCACTCCAAATATTTTTAGCGTTCCGAATGTTTCTATTTTTCCCCGTTCAATACCTACCATAGTTGAGGTTTAACAATGAATACTGCTCAGCCCACCCGAATACCCGCAGGAATGAAGCGCAAGCGATACTGGCTCACCGCAGCTGTCGTAATATTTGTCCTCTATTCCTTTTTTAGTATCCGGGCAATTATTCAAGAATTGGCTTATGCCATGACTCCCCCGGAGTTGCCGGAATACCAAGAGCTGCTTACGGAGAATATAAACCCTAAAGGCTGGGATAATAATCACGATGCTCAGTGGTTTCATCAGACTACACAAGGCACTGCAACACTGCCTATTCCTTATGGCTGGGTACTTGCGCTTGAAGAGCCCAAGGCAAGCCCATGGCTGACCTTTCTCGGTACAAATAAGCCTTTTATGGACGAGTATATTTTGCGCCTTGGTTTTATAAAAGGCACTAAAAGTAAGCATAACCCAGATGCATTGCCGATAGGTTTGGCGCAAACACCAAGTATTTACTTTCCCGGTGTTGATAGAAAAGATGATGCGATGGGGTTTACCTGTGCGGCCTGTCATACGGGGCAAATCGTGCACGACAAGACTCGCTATATTATTGATGGTGGGCCTGCGATGACTGACTTAGGCTTGCTCACCGCCTCTCTTGGTGCGGCCTTGGCACAAACGGCTTTGTCTAGCAAGTTAACTGTTTTAGATGGTCGCTTTGAACGTTTTGCCGAAAAAGTGTTGGGTAGTAATTATAATGTGCTGACCCGCTCAACCCTCAAAAAGCAACTAGCTACGACATTAGGTATCCTCGTGAAACAAAGTGACACTATTAACGTCACTGAAGGTTTTACTCGTCTAGATGCGCTTAACCGAATTGGCAATGCTGTTTTTGCCAGTGATATGGATAGAAACCGAAACTATGCCCCTATAGTTGCACCAGTTAACTATCCGCATATTTGGACGACTACATGGTTTGATTGGGTGCAATATGACGCTTCAATTATGCAGCCTCTTATTCGCAACACAGGTGAAGCATTAGGGGTTAAAGCGTACGTAAATGTTGACGCAGGTTTCGACAATACCACCGAAGATTATGTCAACATTACGGCAAGTAATATTAATACTGAGGCTAGTGATCGTGAGCGTTTTGCCTCTTCAGTGCCGGTGCGAAACTTAGTTGAAATTGAAGATTGGCTTGGCGGTACTCACCCTTATGAGCGTAAAAGCTTTGACGGGCTTAAAGCGCCAGCGTGGCCCAGCAGTCTACCTAGTATTGTTCATGCAAAAGCAAACGAAGGTGCGAAGCTATATAGTGAGTTATGCCAAGGTTGCCATCTTCCACCGGTCTCTAGTCCGGAATTTTGGAGTGATAAATACTGGTCTAATATAGAATATCATCAGGACGGGGAGCTTAAGCTTACCGATGAAAAATACCTGAATCTAGTTGTAGTCCCTGTGGATACAATCGGGACTGACCCGTCTCAATCGAGAGTTTTGCCGGAACGTACAGTGGATACTAGCGGGTTGAATTTGAATACCGAAGTTTGTACTCGCGAGCCGCTCCCAATTGATGCAGGCGGAGACGAGCTTGGGCGTTTGGTATATGTACCATTAAATGACAGTTCGACCAGTATGTTTGCCTTGGCTTTAGGGGCGTTTGTTGAGCGAACAAATAATCAATGGTTTGGGCAAAATTACATTACATCGGAGAAAGAGCGGAGCCGCTTTGAAGGTAATCGCCCGAACTGCTTACAAGCTGCAATGGGCTACAAGGCTCGTCCGTTAAATGGCGTATGGGCGACGGCACCATTTTTACATAATGGCTCTATTCCTACTCTAACTGCGCTTTTATCTCCGCAGGAAGAGCGCCCTGTATTTGTTGAGCTGGGTGACCAGCGGTTTGATGCGGAGAATGTGGGTATTTTTCAGGGCGAGGAGATTACGCGCTTGAATAGTGATTATGAGCCGGAGGACAGCGATCACCGCACCATGAAGGATTATGATCGCGGCCGTTTTATCTTGGATACAAGGGAGCTGGGGAATCTCAATACGGGTCATCTCTTTGATGATAATAGCAGCGGCAAGTCTGGTGTTATTGGTAGAAAGCTTTCGGATGAGGAGCGGATGCAGATTATTGAGTACATTAAGACGCTCGGGCCTGATACGAAGTCTTCTGGGTATCAACCCGCGGCTTAAACGTTTGTAGCGTCACAGCTAAATGTGACGCGTCCAAGAGGGCTGTTCTTTTTTTGAGCAGCCCTTGTAACCTCCCTATCGAAACACGACTAAAACACCTTACTTATTCTTGCCGCCGTCAAGCGGTGCCAGCTTAATAGTTTACCGTTCATTTTATGCGCACTGCTCTAGGCGTAGCGCCACGTCCTCCTTCTGCTCCCCCTTTTTGTTCCCGAATCAATAACATAAACTGTGACACAATCTATGTATGTTAAACAAAGGGCTCCTTTAGCCTTGCCATCAGCATAGCTTTTTGCTTGAATACCAGCGCCATTATCAGTGTTCTTCCTTAATGCTTTAACCTTTTGTTAAGTTGCTCTAGGGAATGCTGACGCCAATGCTATCAAATATAAAACTACACAAGGAGTTCATCATGTCAACAACAGCTACCCCCCTAAAGTTTAAAGTAAAAAAAGGACAGATTACATTTAATGCGGAAGGGAATGACGCSGAAAAAACACTTTATTTTAGTCGTGTTATCCATTGGCCGGGGAATGCATTATCAGGCGTAACGATWGGGCGTGGTTATGATTTAGGTAATCGTACCAAAGCAGCGGTGAAACTTGGTATGACCAAAGCTGGAGTTTCAGAAGACACAGCAAAAGCAATCGCTGAAGGGGCTGGATTAAAAGGCAGCAAAGCAAAAGATTTTGTGAAAAAGAATAAAAGTACAATTGGGAGCATCACACACGAGCAGCAGGTTAAGTTATTTGACAATATTTACCCTGACTATGAAGTTCGCGCTAAAACTAACTACGACAAATGGACGGCTAGCGAAAAAGACCGAGTCGTTTGGAGTAAACTTCATCAGGCGATACGAGACGTTATGGTTGACTTTGTCTATCAAGGCTTTACGCGCGGGGCAAAACCGATGAAAGCCGGAATGAACAACGATTTTGACGAATTGATCAAATACGTYAATGGAAGCTCAGTAATGAAGCGTTATGAGGCTGGACGCAGTAGAGTTCCCTACCTTAAAAACCGTAAGCCGGCAAAATAATGTGGAGGTAATAATGAGATTGCTCTACATTGCTCTATTCGCCTGTTTAGCTTCTGCATGCCAAGCTCAAACAGCTCAAAATACCGATGTAAAAGATGAGTTTGATTGCACGGTGATATCTAGCAGTGCACAACTCGATGAATGTGTACGTAGAGAGCTGAAGGTGTCGAATACGCTTCTGTCACAAGAGTTCGATAAGCTTGATATACGTGTGAAGAATGCTTACAAGGCTGATCCAAAGCTTGGGAAAGAGTTAATTAAAAAAGCTCACGATGCTCAAGAAGCCTGGATAGCCTTTCGAGATTTAAGTTGTATCATGGAATCTTTTGAAGTTGAGGAAGGTTCGCCAGCGCATGTTACAGCGGTGAATGACTGCAGCATTCGGATGAATGGCTTACGAATTGAAGACTTAAAAAAGCTTCTTTGACACTCATCGAGCTAAAAAAATAAAAAGCACCCTAGGTATACGAAGCG
The DNA here is from genome assembly GCA_002746115.1 of Alteromonadaceae bacterium. Lineage (GTDB taxonomy): Bacteria > Pseudomonadota > Gammaproteobacteria > Pseudomonadales > Cellvibrionaceae. The sequence goes on along the minus strand of NVXL01000124.1, from coordinate 72 downwards.
TTATAAGTGTTGGTGGCAAACCCATCCGATTTTCTAGCTATTATGAGTGGAGCTCTTACTTTGGTGCCTTAA
>NVXL01000123.1 GCA_002746115.1 Alteromonadaceae bacterium | reverse complement strand
ACTACTGTCCCTAAGCGCTCGCCCTGCTCACCAAACAAAGGCGTCGCAATTAAACCAAAGGTTAAGCCTCCGAGTTTAATCTCCGTGTTAAACGACTTATTCAGGCTTTTAATCGCGCCTCGCTGATGCGAGGGGTTAACATGAAAGTCGTCCACGCAAGTGCCCACTAAAGCGCTTGCATCAAAATTGGGTAAATGCTCGCGTATTTCAGACTCTCGGTCGCTCATCAGTCTGATGTTAGCTTTATTTAGATACGTAATATTAAGGTCGTTATCCGCTAACATCACACTAGTATCGCACACATCTAAGGCTTCTCTAATACGCTTATTTTCAGCCGCGATCTGCGCCTCTTCTAATTCAACCTTCAAACGATCTGTTTTATCGTCCCACTCAACAACAGTGCCTACACGAGCGCCATCATCATTAAAAATAGGCGTCGCAATCAAACCAAAGGTTAAACCATTGATTCTAATGTCGGTGAGGAATGTGTCTTTTAATTGAGACAGGCGCTGGCGCTGCACGTCGGGGTTTTGATGAAAGCTGTCAATCGATTTCCCTACTAACTGTGAAGCGCGAAAATCCGGTAACGCACCGCGAATAGTACCTTCGCGCTCAGTCATCATTTTAGTGCTGGATTGATTCACATAGGTAATATTGTAATCTGTATCTGCCAACATTAAACTGGTATTACACACAGCTAGTGCCTGACGGAGAAATACATTCGCCCTAGCCGCTTCATCTGCAGCAGCTTGCGCGGCAACTATTTCAGTTTTTTCAACCCACTCTAATACGGTGCCTAGACGCTTTCCGCTACTATCACGCCATGGCGATGCACTGAGGCCAATAATCAATGTTCCAAGTTCAATATCTTTGGAAAAACTTTGGTCACCAGAGCACTCACTAATAAGCTCATGATCTAACCAATCCAAGGACGTACCAATAATATTTGTGGCGGAAAACTCCGACGCCTTTACTCTAATCTCTTGCTCGTTCTGACTGAGCATTTTTGTCAATGCTTCATTGACGTAGGTAACATGCATAGATTGATCGACCAGCATGACCAGCCCTTGGCAGGAGGCCAAGGAATAGCTAATATTGGTCGCATTGTGCTGCTCAGTAACGTCGCTTGCCACTTCTAAGATATTACCCACTCGCCCATCAATGTCATTCAAGGGGCTCAAGACCACTTGCATCCACTTGACTTGACCATTGCGATCACGACACATCAGCGTATCCTTCACGGTCTCACCACGGCACGCTCGGCTCCACAGAGCCTGAAAGCGGCTATTATGCGTTTTATCAATCAATTGACTGTGGCTACTGTCTAGGAGGTCGCTCGCCCGGCAATCGAACAAGTCTGCATAACCGTCGTTTGCGCTAATAAACTTACCAGTAGAATCAATCTCCGCAATTGCTTGCAATGACTGTATAGCTCGCAACTGTTCCCGCATTTTATTGCATTCAACAGGATCGCTTAAACCGAATATTTTATGTAGTATGCTCACGTATGCTCCCGTATGCTCCCGTTTTTAATAAAGTCTAGTTCAACTCACCTAGATGCTCAGAAAACTCAGATAAATCCGACAGATCTTCCCTTGTCAATAGTTTATCTATATCTAATAAAATGACCATTTTTTCATTTACGCCCACCAAGCCTCTAATAAAATCCGTATTAATCGAACTTCCCATATCAGGTGCTGCACGCATTTCACTGCCTTCAAGTGCGTATACATCGGAGACTGCATCAACAACAATGCCGGTAATTCGACTACCTTTACCCGTATTTACTTTAAGAACAATCACTACCGTGATCGAGGTATATTCGATACAATCCAGACCAAAACATTGCCTCAAATCGATAATTGGGACAATCGTACCGCGAAGATTAATAACCCCTTTTATATGAGCCGGTGAGTTTGGCAAAGGCGTCGCATTTTCCCAGCCCCTGATTTCCTGAACACACAGGATATCAACACCATATTCTTCACCGGCCATAATAAAAGTTAGGTATTGATTAGCATCTGAAGACACATCAATACTGTCGCGACTATCCATGGTCTTAACACCCGAACTATTCAAATTTTCTACTTTTTGTGTCTGCATAACTATTTGCTCAAGCTTGATAGGTCAACACGATAATACGTTCAATTCATCGTTAATTTAACTGCCGTAACTATTTTCAATAAGATTATTACAAATAACATTACTGTAAATAATTTATTGGGCAACAAAACTGTTTCGATCATTTTCTATTTCTCGATAGCTATCGCCCGCTAATTCAACAATTCCCGGCATATCCAAAATCAAAGCGACAGTTCCGTCACCCAATATCGTGGCGCCAGAAACCCCTTCAACACGCCGGTAGTTTCGTTCTAAACTTTTAATCACAACCTGCTGTTGAGCCAGTAATTCATCAACGACAATACCGACTTTTTCACCTTCGGATTCGACCACCACCATCAAGGTGTTATCAATATCACGATTATCGGCCTTAACATGGAAAACGTCGGCCAATCGAATTATGGGCACATAATCATCGCGCAATTTAAATACGTCACAGCCACCGGCAACGCTATTCACGAATTCTCGTTTGCACTGAATCGATTCAACAATAGACACTAGGGGGAATATATAAGTGCTGGTGCCGACACGCACCAACTGACCATCTAAAATCGCCAAGGTTAGCGGTAAGCGAATGGTAACCTTAGATCCTTTGCCTAATTCAGATTTTAATTCAACAACGCCATTCAAGGCTTGAATATTGCGTTTTACAACATCCATTCCAACACCACGACCAGAGATATCACTAACAACGGAAGCGGTGGAAAAACCTGGTTGAAATATTAGATCAAAGGCTTGCTCTTCGGTAACAGATTCTGCTTCGGCCTCAGTAAACAAGCCTTTTTCAACGGCTTTTTCAATAAGAGTCCTAGCATTTAACCCTTTCCCGTCATCAATGACTTCAATAACGACGTTACCGCTTTGGTGGTAAGCATTTAAAATGACAGTACCAGTTTCATTTTTTCCTGCTTCGGCGCGAATATCTGGTGTTTCGATTCCATGATCGACAGCGTTCCGCACGATATGCACGAGTGGATCGCCGATTTTTTCCATCACAGTTTTATCGAGCTCTGTGTTCTCACCGCTCATCTCTAAATGAACTGTTTTATTCAGCGCCTGACTGAGGTCTCGCACCATGCGAGGAAAGCGACTAAAGGCAAAACTAATTGGCAGCATACGAATACGCATGACGCTTTCTTGTAATTCACGGGTATTTTGTTCTAGCTGACTTAGGCCTTCGATAAGTTTAGGTAACTTATCCAAGTCAAAGTCATTCCCTAACTGACCTAACATCGATTGGGTAATCACCAACTCACCCACCATGTTAATTAGATTATCAACCTTATCGATGCCAACGCGTATTGAGCTATTTTCACCCGCAGCAACACCCCCAGACCGAGCCGGGCTTGCGACTTTGGCAGGCTTCTCTTGTTTTGTAAAACCATCTCTCTGGTCTCGTGCACTATCAAGGCATGCCACGTTATCAGGTGCGGCAACAGCTTTATCTGTAGTTTTCTCGGCACTTTCTTTTACCGGGGGCTGCTCCGTCATGGAAGGTGCTGTACTAGCCTTATCATTTGCCGCTTGGACTTGCAAAGATTTACTGGCAGCTACTGGCGGTTTTTCGAGACTAATCGCTCGTATTTCAATATCAGCTTCGTCACGCACCCATTCAAAAACTTCATGAATATCCGCCTCAGATGCTGTGCACTGCTGTAATTGTAACTCCCAAGCTAAATAACACGACTCTGGATTCATCCCGCTAAAAGACGGTAAACTGGCCAAATCTACACTCACACTGAGGGTTCCGAGGTCTTGTAAATACCGGAACATTTTGACCGGATCATTGCCTGTCAATAATACATTTTCATGCGGAATAAATACGATATTCCAAGCGCTTAGCTGAGTATCGTTAGCCTGTTCATCTATACCATCTATACCTTCGACTTCTTGCTGAGCCGAAGTATCAACCAATTCTATCGTAAGATCAGACTCATCAATGACCCATTCAAAAATACTATCGATTACGCTTCTAGGCTCCGCTGTATCTAGAGTAAGAGACCATGAGAGATAACACAATTCGGAGTCCATCGAAGAGATGCCAACTAATGTATCTAAGCAAGCTTCACACTTGAGCTCACCTAAGTCACTTAACTCACGAAATATACGGAACGGATCATTTCCTGTTTTCAATATCCCTTTTTCTGGGGCAAATTGAATACTCCAACGAACCACCTCTCCAGTGGATTCGTCCTCCGAGTCAACAACATCAGGTTCGGCATTGTCTGCGCTGACGTCACCCTCAGCCCCGTCACCGGAAGCACCCTCATTAAGCAGCTCGGAAAATTTAACCGTTAAAGTCTTCGACTGTTCGGTCACCCCGTCATCACCGCCTTGCAACTGGCTTAGCATCTCTCGCATGCAATCAACGGAAGTTAATAATAAATTGACGTCGCTTACGCTCAGGCCACGCTTGCCCTCACGAACTAAGTCAAGCAAGGTCTCAAGAATATGTGTGAAACTTGCGACATTGCTGAACCCAAAGGTGGCACTCCCGCCTTTGATAGAATGCGCCGAACGAAAGATTGAATTAACAATTTCCGAGTCGATATTATCGGGGTCAAGCGCCATTAACGCTGACTCCATCACATCTAAGCCCTCGAAGCTTTCCTCGAAAAAAACTTGATGAAATTGGGACAAATCGATAGCCATTAGGTGCCTTTTAGTGTCATATTATTCGGCGTTACACTCTCGAGACGAGAACCGCAACGTACGCAACGCAAACAGATAATTTCAAACAACATCTAAATATTAGGCGCACACAGCCCTCATGCCTATCGCGATGATCACAAGTATAACTAAGCTCTAAATATTCCAGATTTTAGTTTTATCTATAAAAAATCATTTATGTGCCTATAACATTATTCTAGGTATTTCATCTTTAATTCTACAGGTTTAACCCTAGGCATTAACGCCAATCCTTAATTCTAAGTTTTAACTTCAGCTCCAAATTTTAGCTTTACGCTCTAGACCTTAGTGTTATAAATATCTGAATTACAAAACTTTACCAATAGTCGCCAGTAACTGATCTGGGTTAAATGGTTTAACAATCCAACCGGTGGCGCCAGCTTCTTTACCCTCACCCTTTTTATCAATACCCGACTCTGTCGTCAGCATTAAAATAGGGGTGAATTTAAATTTATCTTTTTCACGTAACTTTTTTATTAGGGTAATGCCGTCCATATTCGGCATATTAATATCAGAGATAATCAGATCAAAAGAACTTTGAGAATCAGCAAGTTTTAGTGCTTCTACGCCGTCAGCCGCTTCATGTACATCATGCCCAGCCCCCTTAAGGGTAAAACTAACCATCTGCCGCATTGAGGCTGAATCATCAACTGCGAGTATTTTGGCCATAGACCTATCTCCAAATGCTATAAAAACCAATAAACTTAATAAAATATTACACAATTACCCCGCCAGACTAGCAACTTAACTACTGGCAGGTAATTACTTATTAATGAATACCTAAGGCCCCGCCCACGCCGAGAATATCGGCGGTAGCGCAAAGCTTATCTGAGGGCTCATTCCAATCAACTTTCATATCCCGCTCTTTTAAAGAAAGCACGAAAGCCAGTAATAGTTGAATACCTGCAGTATCAGCACGCGCAACATCATGCCCTTGTAAAACCACGGTATCGCAACCTGGCTCATCTGCAAGAGCCTCTAACTGGTCATGCAAACCTTGCACATTTACAATCGTTAGATTTTCAGGGAGGTGGAAGTCAACAGTCGAGGTCATGCAATGCTCCAAATATATTTTCTTGCGGGTCATTCACTTTCAAGTCTAAGTCTAGTCCCACCTCGTAAACTTGCTATCCTAATGGCAATAAAATATTGCTTCTTTTACTAGATTTTCGATACGCCATTTTTTTCTATAAAGAATTATAATTAGCGTGACTTTGTTTAGATCATGAAATAATAAAATAATTCGGAGATTTCATATAGGCAGGTTTATTAGTTGATTTTTACATAAGGGTGGGCTTTAAATCGGGTTTGGGTCAACGGTAGCGTTTACTCGAGCTAACAAGTTCATCTATCTGTTTTTGTTCGTGTTTTTCTTGTTCAGAGGCTTCTTCTTGGCGATAACGCTCAATCAGCTTGTCGAGGTTCTCTTGCTTAAGGTGACATTCCATCCAATGTTGCCTGGCGGCGTCATAATTTTTTTCTAATTGCGCAATTTGCACTTCCTGTTGACGTTGCGCTTCAGCAAGCTGCCCCAAAAAGCGACGGCTATTGGCGAGCTGAGAGGCTCGCAAGGTGGTTTGCAAGCCTCCAGAATCACCTTCGTAATCTCGATAGTAGCTTTCAAGTTCCCGTAACCGAGCCTGCTCTTCTAGTAGCTTTTGTTGATGTAGCTCTAAGCTTTTTGCTGCCTGATCCTGCTCACGTTTGGCAAGATCAAGCACTACTGTCATGCGCTTCGATCGACTAGTCATTAGCGTCTATCAAGTGGGCGTCGAGCTTTGGTTTTAGCCTTAGGGCGAGGCCTCGCACGCGCTTTGTTAGCAGGTTTCGTCTTCGGCGGCATAGCCTTGGCGTTAGCAGCAGGATTGGCTCCCGGTGCACTATTCTTACTTGGGTTACCCTGCTCTGCATTACCGGCCCCTGCATTACCGTTCAATACGGCACTGAGCTGAGCTTGGCATTGAGCGTAGAGCGCAGGCTCAGTCATGCTTTGTGATAGGAATTTACGTAAATGAGGGAAACGCTCAATAGCAGCATCAATATCAGGGTCACTGCCACGTTTATAGGCACCAATAGCTATGAGATCTCGATTGGCTTTAAAGCGCGCTAACAACTGTTTAAAACGCTGAGCATCCTTCAATTGATTAGGCGGTACGATATTAGGCATGACTCGACTAATCGAGGCCTCAACGTCAATTGCAGGATAAACCCCCTCCTCAGCCAAGGCTCGCGATAACACAATGTGCCCATCTAAGATCGCTCGGGCAGAATCGGCAATCGGGTCTTGCAAGTCATCACCTTCGGTTAATACGGTGTAAAACGCGGTAATTGAGCCGCCGCCCGTCTCGGCATTACCTGCACGCTCGACAAGTTCCGGTATCTTTGAAAACACCGAGGGCGGATACCCTCGTGTCGCGGGCGGCTCACCAATCGCCAAAGCGATCTCGCGCTGCGCTTGACCGAAGCGCGTTAGCGAATCCATCAATAATAAAACGTCTTTACCTTGGTCACGAAAGCTCTCGGCAATTTGCGTTGCCAGCTGTGCAGCCCGTAAACGCATTAACGGCGCTTCGTCGGCGGGCGATGCCACGACTACAGCTTTTTGTAAGCCTTCAGCGCCGAGTATATGATCAACAAACTCTTTTACCTCACGCCCCCGCTCACCGATAAGCCCCACCACTACAATATCGGCCTGGGTAAACCGGGTCATCATCCCCATCAATACACTTTTACCCACGCCACTACCGGCAAACAAACCTAGCCGCTGCCCTTTGCCAACGGTTAGCAAGCTATTTATCGCTCTGACACCAACATCTAATGGCTGGTCAACTGGATGACGGTGCAAAGGGTTAATTGTGTGCGGGTGACGGCGTCCGCCATCCTGCATTGCAATCGGCCCCTTGTTATCAATCGGAACACCTAAGCCGTTAATAATACGACCACGCAAATGCTCGCCTAAGGCTATCGACTGATGATTACCAACGGGAAGAACCTTCGCGCCAGGCTGTAACCCTTCTATTTTACCCACGGGCATAAGGTAGGTTAACTGATTATTAAAACCAACAACTTCGGCATCGACATAACGAGGCTCACCGCTGACACTGTTGCTACTCAGCTGTATTTGGCAAGCGTGACCGATGGCGACTTTAAGCCCAACGGCCTCTAAGGTTAAACCTACCATGCGAGTAATTATGCCTGAAGCCAATGGCGGCTTACAGACCTTGTGAAAGCGGCGATACTTTTTTAGGCGATCGGTCAAGGTGCTTGAGGTTGCAAAAGCCATGGCGTTATTCCGCTGAAGGTGGTTGACCTGAAACTTCGGCGGGTGCCGTGGTTTGCCCTGCGGTTTGAGTTGTTGCTTGCGTTACCGCTTGAGTTGATAGGGTTAAATCAAGAGGCTGCTCTTGTACTTGTGACGGCACTGGCTGTAAGGGTTCTTGCGCCAGAGCATCAGATAGATCATCGGGCAATTCGTTAGGCCGCTCCTCGGACAATTCGGGATCAACAGTTAAACGGGTATCAGCATCACGGTATTCTTGGAGCGGGACTTCGGCAATATTGCTGACGGAGGTACCCCCGCTGCGAGCACCTTCGATGTAGTCATTTATTTGACGTACCACATCGAATTCCACCAAACTATCATCAGTATCTACACGGCAACTGCCATTGCTCAACGCCGGGTCAACACGGATTTGCCAATTACGTTGATCTTGCGGCGAATACGCTTCCAGCAATGCCGCATCATCGTTGTTAAGCGATACCGTAATGTTTTTAGCACCCACAGGCAAAGCATCTAAGGTCCGCTTAACAATACCGTATAGGTATTGCGGCGAATAACGAATTTCTGTGCTAATAATTTGCTGCGCCATTTGCACAGCCATATCCACTAGCATGTTCTCAAGAGCCTGCTCTTGCCCATGCAGCGGCGACATTAAGGTATCGGCAATGCTTTTCAGTCGAGCGCCTTGCTCATCAAGCATCGCTTTTGTCTCTTTATAAGCTTGATCTTGGCCTTGCTTTAAACCCTGGCTTCGCCCCTCAGTGTTACCCTCGGCGTAACCCTCTTGGTGACCAGCCTCAAAGCCTTCTTTCTGCGCCTCATCAACCATACCCGCCAGCGCTTCGGCGGTCAGAGGCTTTGCTTTAACGCGCCCTTTATAGTCCTCGATAAGTTCTTCGACCGGCTCTTCAGCCGCTATAGCTGCTGCTGCCTGCTGCTTTTTTTGCTCATTAATCGAGCTGCCACGACGCTTTAAACGGGCGTCTCGCGCATCTCGATTGGCGATCTGTCTTTGATTTTTAATGGTTTTGATGACCACATCTTGGTCATCCATCGGAGGTAAATCCCAGCGTGCAACAGGGCTACGCTCAGTGAGGCTGTCACTAGGAATACGGTTTTTATCTAATTTAGGCGGCTTGTTCATATGTCGATTACATCATATCCTCGCCACCACCACCGAGATTAATTTCACCAGCGTCCGCCATACGACGTGCAATAGTAAGGATTTCTTTCTGTGCACTTTCAACTTCAGACACTTTAACTGGCCCTTTAGCCTCAAGGTCATCGCGCAAGAGTTCAGCGGCACGTTTCGACATATTGGCAAAGATTTTCTCTTGAAGAACGTCATCAGCACCTTTAAGCGCCATAATAAGAATATCGGAAGACACTTCACGCAGCAGCGCCTGAATCCCCCGATCATCCACGTCTTTGAGATTTTCAAACACAAACATAAGGTCTTGAATCTGTATGCCAAGATCTTCATCAATTTCTTTAATGGAGTCGAGTAGCTCGCCACTAACAGAGCTGTCCATATTATTAACAATTTCCGCCGCGACTTTAAAGCCGCCCATTTCTTTCGTTTGCGCGCCTGCGTTACCAGAGAATTGTTTTTCCAGAATATCATTCAGCTCTTGCAAAGCCGAGGGTTGCACTGTGTCCAAGGAGGCCACACGTAGCATAATATCGAGTCGTACTTTTTCAGGGAAGAAGTCCAGCACTTCGGCCGCTTGATCGGGGTCGAGGTAGGCCATCACAATGGCTTGAATCTGTGGGTGCTCGTTGCGAATAATATCCGCGACTGAGCGAGCCTCCATCCATTTGAGCGTGTCGAGACCGGTTGTATTCCCCCCTAATAAGATCCTATCAACCAAACCATCGGCTTTATCTTGCCCCAAAGCTTGTACCAGCATGTTACGAATATAAGTGTCGGAGCCCATGCCCAAACCGGTTTGGGTGCGCACTTCATCCATAAAGTTAGAGATCACAATCTCCACTTCTTGCTGCTGAATATTGCTTAAGCCCGCCATCGCGGTACCGAGGCGCTGCACCTCTTTTGGCCCCATATGCTTAAGAATTTCAGCCGCACTGTCCTCACCAAGGCTCATCAATAGAATCGCGGCTTGATCGAGGCGATTTAAACCGCTCTTCGCCGGTGGGGCACTTTTACCGTTCTCAGCTTCACTCATTTAGTTTGCTTCGCTTATTCTTCATTAATCCAACGCTTTATCACTTGGGCAACACGACCAGGATCTTCTGCCACAAGAGCTTTAACGGAATTGAGCTGCTGCTCGTAACTCTCTTCTGGGTTCGGTAGCCCAAGCGCATCACCACCTGTGAGCGTAACCGTTTCATCCGATAAGGAATCAAAGGAGTCAATACCCGCAGCCTGCAATGCTTCAAGCTCTTTGCGCTCATCATTTTCACGTACAGTCAAACCCGAGCTGGCCAAGCTCTTAAATACTGGCCGTACCAAGCCAAAAATCATAAACACAACAAACAGAAAGCCCAAGATAGGTTTGACCAATGACCGTAAGCTTTCTGATTCCCAGAAAGGTGGCGCTAATAACGCATCATCAAATGGGATTTCAGCTAAAAAGGTTTCGTTCATTAAGTTGACGCGATCACCACGCATCGCCGAAAAACCGATAGCATCTTTAACTAGTATAGCTAAGCGTTGCAATTCGGCGTCATCCCATCGCTCTGTTTTTAATTTTCCGCTTACGCGATCAAGAATACTTTTATCATTTATAACAACCGCCACGGTCACTCGCCGCACACGCCCTTTCTGATGCCGGGTATAACTCACGGTGCGATCCAGCTCGTAATTTACGGTCGATTGAGTCCGAGTGTCACTGGGCGACTGCCCGCCTTGACCATCACCTTGAGGGATTGCTATCTCGGGCGCTTGGCCATCGGCAGGCGGTTGATTCGTCAAAGCGCCGGGTATACCCCCGACCGCTCCACCACCTAAGCGCTGTTCACTCACTTTTTGCTCACTGCGTACCGCTGGTAAATCGGGGTTAAAGCTCTCTTCCGCTTGTTCAATTTCGGTGAAATCAATGTCTGCGGCCACCTCCGTTTTGAAATTGTTACGCCCGATGATCGGTGTCAGCAAACGCTCAATCCGCCGGACAATATCCTCTTCAACTTTTCGTGTGTAATCAAGATACTGTGACGCGGCGACCAAGCCGTCATCCTCAACAACCACTGACATCAAATTACCTTTTTGATCCACAATCGTGACATCTTCCATTGCCAGCTCAGGAATACTCGATGCGACTAAGTTGGCGATTCCGCGCACCTGTTTCGCTTTAATATCTCGCCCAGGGAATAAATTTAAGAAGACGGATGCACTCGGTTTACGGCCACCTCGCATAAATACGGATCGCTTAGGAATGGCCAAATGAATACGAGCGCTGCGTACGGTGTTAATGCTGGAAATAGTACGCGCCAACTCACCCTCAAGACCACGCCGATAGCGAGTGGCCTCCATAAACTGGCTAGTGCCCAGAGGCTGCTCTTGATCGAGCAATTCATAACCTATGCTTTTGTCACCCTGAATTCCATTTTCGGCCAGTACAATACGCGCTTTTTGGATATCATCACTCGGAACTAACAATGCCCCCGTGGAAGGGTCAACTTTATACTCGATATCATTAAAATCCAGCACCTGCCCCACTTCGGAGGAATCTAAGCGATCAAGGCTACCGTAAAGCGGCTTATAATCTTCTCTAAGGCTAAATGAGGCCACCGTGATCCCCACAGCAACACTCGCAGCCAAGCCAATCATTAACCCCGCTTGCCGAACTAAGTTGAGGTTATTAAAGCCCTCGATGGCATTATTACTACTGCCTTCATCTGAGGTAGTTGTTAGCGCTGAATCGGACATACGGTTTGTCTCAAGGCTTATCTTAAAGTTTTTTCAATGCAGCGCTTTTAGAGCGGCATACTCATAATCTCTCGGTACGATTCAACTAACTTATTACGCACCTGTAATAAGGATTGAAAAGCAATACCTGCTTTCTGGGAGGCGATCATCACGTCGGTAACGTCCACATTAGGGTCACCATGCAAGTAGGCTTTATGTATATCGCCGGTAGCATGCTGGACATCGTTCACTTTATTGACGGCCTGTGACATCACATCGGTAAAGCTCGGACCGTTAGATTGCTGGGGGCGCTGTAGGGGGTTTGGATGAGCAACATCCCCATTGAGACCGCCAAAAGCCTGACTCTGCAATTTCATCGCTCGCATTTCTAAAAGTAGGCTGTTAACGTCAGTTCGACCGGTTATCATCGCAAACCTCGTGATTTAAAGGTGTCACACTTGATTCGAAGGTGACGGTTATTTGGCGAATACAGGTTTTATCTTCAACTGCATAGGGCTTTTGCATAAAGTGCGCCAAATATTACGAGGGGGCTGAAATTCGATTTAGGCTTACAGAGGTTTTAGGGATTTCACAGCAGTACATCTAGGCGTTTGAAGCTAACCCAAACAGCGATTTGTTATGGGTATATTCGTTATGGGTATGATGCGGTTTAGCAAAAAGAATAACTAGAATTCGGCAAGAGCTACTTTAGCTATGATCGTACCTTAGTAAAAATGTCATATTTGTACCAAATCTTATGATGAAAAACATCGCTCAAAGTATGACGATATCGTGGCGTTCTACAATTATTTGGGAATTTATACGATGCTAAAGTGGTGATCTACACTTCACCGAGCAAACAAAAAAACCCTAGCGGGAATCGCTAGGGCTTGATGAAAAGGGCATAAGACCTGGAAATAAACTATTCCACCTACGTCGAGACTTTCATTAAATTAATGTAAATCATCCGCAATATAATCCTCATATTCCCAATGTAGAAACCGCTGTAGTTTCAACGTTGTTTCAGCCCAATCATTTGCGGCACAACTTTTAATAATTTCAT
>NVXL01000122.1 GCA_002746115.1 Alteromonadaceae bacterium | reverse complement strand
TACCACCTCTAGCCGACCCTTATGGCGCTCAATAATACCAAAGCTAATCGACATGCCCAAGCCGGTGCCTTCACCATCAGGCTTGGTGGTAAAAAAGGGATCAAACATCTTGTCAATCACCGCCTGCGGCATACCACAACCATTATCAGTAAACGAGATGCATAGCTCCTTGCCCTTCTCATCCATCTTTATGATCAAACTAGCCGATGGACTGCCTGCCATCGCCTGACAGGCATTCACCATGACATTCATAAAGACTTGGTTTAATTCGGATGACTGACAAGGTAACTGGGGGTCACAGGCTATCTCACAGACAAACTGAATACTGGTCTTATAGCTCGCGCTCACCAATTCTAGGGTACTTTGCAAGCCCTTACCTAAGCGTGCCTTCGGCATGTCGTCTGCATCCAGGCTCAACGTATCACTACGAGAAAAAGTTCTCAAGTTTGCAACAATTTCTGCCGTTCTTTTGTTGGCGTTATGCAATGACGATAACTGACCAAACAGACGATCGAAATTTTCATCAAAGGTCTGCATAATCTCTTCCTCGTCGTCACTGACTAGTCTTTGCAACAACTGTTTGAAATCGTTTAAACCCCTCTCAATATTGGTCGCCGCAATATTAGAAAATGTGGTGGGGTTATTAATTTCGTGTCCCACTCCGGCAACCAGAGTGCCCAGCGCCGACATTTTTTCAGATTGCACTAACTGGCTTTGAGCTTGTTTCAAATGCTCGTAGGCCTGTTCGATTCTTTTATAGCTTAAATTTAAGTCTTGCGTACGCTGTAGCACCTCCGCTTCGATATGGCGATTAACGTCTAAGAGCTGTAAATGAGTTTTGATACGTGCAAACAGCTCCTCTTTTGCTACCGGCTTAGTTAAGAAATCATTGCCTCCGGCGGCATAGCCTGCCTCAAGATCACCCACTTGTGATTTTGCAGTTAAGAACAAAATCGGCAATTGACTGGCCGAATAGGTTTCCCTTATGGTGGCGCATACCTGATAACCTGTAATACCGGGCATCATCACATCAAGCAAGACTAAATCAATCTTTTGTGAGGGCGGATCTGAACACTGAGTGCCTGAACTCTCGGTGTCTGAACTCTCGGTGCCTGAACATAGTAAGTCCAATGCCTGCTTGCCACTATTACATTCGGTGATGCGGTAGGGTATCAACGATAAAAGATTAGTCAGTACCTGGCGATTAATAGGTTCATCGTCCACCACTAAGATATGATAACTGTCGTTCGTTACAGTGCGATCTTCCCTCTCATCAATCCCCCCCTCAACGGCTTCATCAATCTCCTCCTCTACTATATTCTCACGCTCTTCTACCCATGCGWYGTCCTKTAAAYTCCGTGYTCCCTCACCCACCACAGCSTTACCCGAAGACGATAGAGAAAAACGCACAGTTGYTCCTCGCCCASCNCNNTCAGACGAAAGATCAATCATRCCGCCGTGTAGCTCCACCAACTGCTTTGTCACCGCTAGACCTAGGCCGGTACCACCAAATTGTCGAGATTCTGAACTRTCGACTTGYTCAAAAGCRGCAAATACTTTTTYRACATCACCSTCGYCAATACCAATACCRGTATCCSTCACYTCAACCCAGAGTAARTCMCCCTCCATAACAGCGCTAACACTTACRCTACCTTCATCGGTAAATTTAATCGCATTACCCACGAGRTTGTATAGAATTTGCTGTAAGCGGTTTTCATCRGCCAATATCGAGGSAAGGTATTTRTCGACCTTRTTCACTAATTTTATCGGTTTTGTTCCCACCRAGGGCTGGGTTAAATTRAAAATCATRTCGATCAAATTATGCAGATCAACCGCAGAGCGGTTAAGTGTGATCGAGTGTTCTTTTAATTTGGAAAAGTCGAGAATATCGTCAATTAAATAGGCTAGRCGCTTACTGCTACTAACAATCAATTTTAGATTGCTCACAGCMCGCTGCGGTAGCTGCCCGGCAATCCCAGCAATTAACGATTCAGACAAGCCAATTACGCCATTTAAAGGCGTGCGTAATTCATGAGATGTGTTGGCTAAAAAGGCATCCTTTACTTTATCTAAATCACGCAGCTTTTGATTCACCTTGTACTCATACTCTGCGCGCTTTTTATTCCAGCGGGTATAACCAATCAGCCCACCCAAGGCAATAAACATTAACAGGTATACGCTATACGCCCACCAGCTGCGCCACCAAGGCGGTAGTATATGAATCACGATCCCCGTACCACTTTCGTTCCAAACGCCGTCATTATTGGACGCTTTTACTCGAAATATATAACTCCCTGCATCTAAATTGGTATAGGTTGCGGTACGCCGAGTACCGACATAATTCCAGCGCTGATCAAAGCCCTCTAAACGATAAGCGTATTGGTTTTTCCCCGGCATGGTGTAATTGAGTGCAACAAACTCAAAAGAAAAAACCGATTGTTTATGGTCAAGCGTTAAAATTTTGGTTTGTGTGATCGCTTTTTTTAACGGAGAACTGGGAGCTCCTAGCGGCACAGACTCGTTGAATATTTTAAGGTCTATTATGGCGACAGGAGGGGCGGTAAGGTTTTTTGCAACATTTCGTGGATCAAAGATGGTTAAGCCTTTACTGCTGCCAAAGACCAACTCACCCCATCGTGTTTTTGTACATGCGCCACGCTTGTATAAATTACCCGGCAAGCCATGTTCTTTCGTAAAATTACTAAAGGTGTCGGTCTCTGGATTAAATCGAGATAAACCATGGGCGGTCCCCAACCATAGCAAGCCGGAATCATCTTGCAAAATACAACCTACCGCGTTGTCCGACAGACCATCGTCCGCCGTATAGGTTTTAAAGAATTTTGTCTGCGGATCAAAGAGGTTTAAGCCCCCATCAAAAGACGCCACCCATATTCGACCACTGCTGTCTTCCAGTACCGATCTTATACCATTCCCCCCCAAACTATCTGGATCCTCTGGGTTGGGGGCATAATGCTCGACGGTACCGGTTTCTTGAATAATTCTATCGAGGCTCACCGACCCGCCGACCCAGAAGTTGCCCAATCGATCGTCATAAAACGCCTCAACGACCTGACTGGAAAGGTAAGAGCCATTGCCCACAACACCGTTATAGGCAACAAGGTTATAGTCAACAAGGTTATCTGCTGCTCGTTCAATACGGCTCACCCCCACCTCTGACCCCACCCACACTCTCCCATTAGAATCCTCGTAGAGCGCTCTTACGTCTTTACCCTGAGCCTGTTGACTCCGCTTGGTGTTGTTAGCTTGGTCTCGATAATGTGAGAAAGTAGACGTTTTCGGATCAAAACGGCTTAAGCCGCCTTGCCAAGTACCGACCCATACTACCCCTTGGGAGTCTTCCAAAACAGAAAGTACCGGATCGGCCACGAGGCTTGTTGGTATTTTGGGGTCATGCAGGTAACGCGTTACCTTATCTGTGGCACGGTCCAGATAATTTAAACCCGCTTCAGTGCCCACCCATAAATTGCCTTTTTTATCTTCCGTTACCGATAAAATGTCGCTGTTGCTTAAACTATTAACATCGTAAATATTGCCCTGATAATTACGAAAGGCAGAAGCGTAAGGATCTAAAACAGACACCCCGGCAGGGTAATGACCAAACCACAGACCACCACTTGAATCCTTAAAGATCGATCGTATTTTATTGTTCACCAGGTCATTCGAGTCGTTGGTACCCGCAACGTAACGTTCAAAAGTGTCGTTTGAACGGTTGAAAACGCTGATACCCCCGCCATCGCTTATCACCCATAAACGACCGTTCTGATCTTCAACAATTCCACGCACATAGTTTCCAGCAATACTGCTGGGATCATTGGGGTCAAATAAATAACGAGTAAAGCGCCCGCTGTTTTTGTCAAAACGATTTAACCCGCCCGTCGTCCCTACCCAAAGCTGGTTTTGATTATCCTCATAAAGTGTTAATACATAGTTATTATCTAGACTATGTATTTCATTTGCATTATGTGAATAATGCTGGAAAGTTTCCGTGAGCGGATCATAGCGATCAAGGCCTTGATTCCGTGTGCCAATCCACAATCCTCCTTGTTTGTCTTCCAACAGGGCGGTAATCGTATTTTCGGAGATACTGTTGGTTTCTCCAGCGCGGTGAATAAAGTGTTTGGTTTTCTCCCCCTTGAACGAAAAGCGATTTAACCCACCAAACGAAGTCCCCACCCATAGATGACCTGCACGATCTTGTAACAAGCTTGAAACACCGTTGTGAGTCAGCGTATGCACTTTTTTCGAGGGCTTGGAGTCTGTGACGGCGGTCTTGGATTCTATGGACTTAGATTTTATAGGCTTAGATTCCGTATAGAGTTCGTCCTCATTAACGCCACTTGCTTTCGAGATACTCAGATAGTTAACATTGACATCGCCCGTGTCAAAGAGCAGACGAACTGTGTGCAAGCCAGCCGTTAATTTCACCGGTACAATTTGGTCATTAAAGATTTGCCAGCCGGTCTGCCGAATAGGCACCTTCCCGCTCACATTGAAACCGTCGACTTCCAAATGAAGCGAGATATCCCCCTGTGCAGTCGCCGCTCGGATATTAATGTCATAGATACCGGCTATTTGCACATCGATTATATACTCTAGCCATTCATTGACCCTCGTCCAAGCCACATTACAGCCCCCGCCCACGTCCTCCGTTTTTTGAGCATCCAATGCGGTATTGCTACAACTGGCATTGCCTTGATTAAAGGGGGTATTTTCCCTAAAAGCACTGACCACTTCAGCCTCGATACGAGCAGCACCTGTAGCCGGGATAACAACGGGAATATAACCATCAACCTTGGCTTGACCAAAATCCGAGCTAAGGTCATGCATGTATCGAATAAAGCCGTCTGTGTCAGGGTCAAATAAATTCAGCCCCCACGCCGTCGCCACCCATAACCGTCCTTGTTTATCCACCAGTAAGTTCTGAATATTATCATTACTCAAACTGCTAGGGTCTTCAGGATTATGCTGAAAAAGTTTCATGTGATAGCCGTCATAACGAGCCAAACCGCCATCGGCACCAAACCACAAAAAGCCCTGATGATCTTGAACCGTTGACCACTGCCCACCCAACTGATCCAACATAGGATCATCCAAGGTTTTAAATCGGTAACGAAGGCCTGATTTTGGCCGCTCAAGCGATTGAGCTTCAGGCTGAGATTCAGACAATCCATTATCGGTATACGCATCTTCCGAAACCGCGCTTGTCGTCACAACGACTAGAAGCAGTAACAGCCGAGCCTTAAACTTAAGTCGGTTAAACCCTGACCGGTTAAACCCAAGCCTGTTAAATGTAGTTGAGTCAAACATAGTTCTGTGAAACATAGCTCCGGTTAAACATAGCTCCGTTAAATATAAACAGTATAGTTGTAAGCGCTAATTAAACCAGTATCGTGCATGCCGAACGCCCATCTGTAACAGAGAAAGATGGGCAGATCCCTTTCTAGGAGTAAATATCAATATCAACCTCGCCTTCAGCCTACTCCAGCCGCTTAGCGACCTAGGCACTTGTACTCAGGATGGGTAGCAACGAGGGGGCTGTCTTTTCCTTGAGCATTGCTTCGGTAACTACTCCAACAATGGTGAGCAGGTCTTTTGGCCATATCTGCGCAAGAGTTCAGCCCCCTTTTGTTCTTTTGAGGTCACACAGTTATACGTCAACCCGCCCTGCATTGGACAACACAGTGTTTTATACGTGACGCATAGAGATGCGATCTAAATGGATGATTATTACAAGTTGTTATGACTTGTAACAGTTGGGTTTCCATTATGAACTACTCTTAATTTGTTAATGAAACCAATAAGCGTTGATATTGGTGTAACAGTCACCCCCAACCCAAGTACCTAAAAGGCTCCTATATGACGGATAAAATAAACAAAACCGGAATGAAGCGTCGTGATTTTCTAGCGACTGCAGGCGGTGTTGCAATGATGGCGGCATTCCCCATGGCACCTAAAGCTGCAATAGCGCCAACCCAACAAAAAAAAGCACCCCCTGGTGCCAAGATCCACCGCCTTGGGATTTACCCCGCTATTGGAATCTGTCGCGTTGGTGGTAGTGATAAATATTTTCTCGCCCCAGAAGTGCCGGGTTTACCGCCGCAACCAAAAGGTGGATTTAAAGATGGTACCGAACAAATTAAAAAACAAGCTCAGCGATTTAGAGTTTATGCCTTTGATGATAAGGATCGTGTAATTGGGGAAATAAAAGACGGTGATGCAAGTGTAAAAGTTGAGTGGCGGGTGCACTTAGCTAACACTAAAGGGGCTTGGTACGGTTTTAACAATCCTCTTGATAATGGTGATCTGGCGCCGGGACTGCCAGGGCAAAAAAGAAACCAATATTTTGTGTCCAATAAAGAACGCGAAGAAATGTTGGTCATTGATGGCGGCGAGAAAAAGATTCGTGGTCGCAATCAAAATAAAAAAGGCAACGACGCTAAGTATCAGTTTGCTGGTGCGTTCTGGGGGAATAAAAAGGAAGAGGACAAGGTTAAACTTGGAAAACTTGCTACCGATTCCAAGGGACGTTTAATCGTCATTCCTCCCGATGGCGTATCTAAGAGTCCAACTCAAGCCCCAATTACAAGTTTTGCCGATAATAATGGCTGGTATGATGATTGGTGTGACGGCCCAGTTCAGGCTGAGGTGACCTTTAAAAATGGCAGTAAAATGGAAGCCGATACGGCTTGGGTGGCTTGTGTCGGACCAAATTTCGCTCCTGAAATCCCACCGGTGACGACCTTATACGATACGATTTCGAATATGAATGCTGATGAGAAGTGGACGCCAGCAATTACCGGGAAGCTATCATTTAGAAAATACATCTACCCAATATTTCGCCGCCTTGCCCTGATGGAGTGGGTGAGTTCAGCCTCTAATCTACGCGAAGGCTGGCTAGGTGTCGGCGATTTTTCTGACCCTAAATATATTAGAAAAATTGCTGACCCCAGCAAGGGTAATAAATCCTTTAGGGAAAAGCTATTTTCTAAATTCCGAAATCCTTACAACGATAGTCCAACCGCCTATTTAGATGAGCGCTTAAAAATTCCGATGATGGTCGGGGATGGCATTAATTACGATGGCAGTCCATTACAGTGGTTTCAGTTCCCAAAACAGCAATATGAATTTTTACGTGCTTGGTCTAAGGGAAATTTTATTGATGACTTTGAAGACGATAAAGCCGATAACATCAAAAGTGTTGAACATATAGATGTTGAATTACAGCCTCACGCGCTCACTGAAGCCGCTTTAGAGCCGTGCTCCGGAGGGGCATTTCACCCCGGTGTAGAATTGACATACTATTTACGCATCCCCACCATGTATGCACGCCACTACGATAAAAAAGCCGAGCCCTTCCGCCTAGCGCACAAAAAACGTGACAACCTTGTGCAGGATATTGGACGCTTACTCACTCTAGACAAAGCCATGGAAGGTGATAAAGATTTAGGGACTGCACCACCGCTTGGGCCTCAGTGGGCGGGTGATTTAACACGCTGGATGGGCTTGCCTTGGCAGTGTGATGCTTTCAGCTGCCAACAAGTATTAATGCAAGAAGACTTCCCCACAGCAGTTTGGTGGCCAGCACTGCTACCGATTGATGTGTTACCAGAGAAGTATTATGACGAGTTAATGGATGATAAATTAAGTGATACTGAGCGTGTGAAGTTTTTTGAAAATCGCGTCGACTGGAAACGTGGTGTCGCCGGAATTGGCTATCACGCCAATGCGAGTTATTGGGACGGCATTACAAACATGATTGACCTTTGGGAGCGCATGGGTTTTGTCGTTAAACGCAAAGGCCCGAGGAAGGCGGGACAAGGCGGGCTTGAAGCTGTGCCCAATGAAATGTATGTGGAAGTTGGCCGTGGCAATGTTGAGCCGCGATTTGATTGGAAACCGTCCATGGGAGATCTACCAAACTGAATACGATTATTTACGATGCGGCGGTCGTCGGCGGTGGTATCGCTGGCGCAAGCGCTGTGATATCGCTTGCTCAAGCCGGCATAGGCTGCGTTTGGCTACGACCCGACTTTGTCGATCGTGGCCATCGCGTTGGTGAGTCACTTGCGCCCGCAGCCAATACGATTTTAAATAGCTTGGGTTTATCAAAAATACTAGATAGCTCGGTTCACCGCCGGTCGAATGCGACCTTTTCGGCTTGGGGCAAAGAGTTTTTGGTGGAACGTAACGCGGCCATTCACCTAGAAGGTGCCGGTCATGTTGTCGACCGAAGTCAATTTGAAAAAGATCTTTTTTCCCTTGCGAATGAGTCTTGCAGTGCCTTTGTGGAAGGGGAATTAAAGTCTTGTCATGCAGAGACCGGTATATGGAAGCTAATAACGGAAAGCCAAAGCGCTGCAACAATTCAGTCTCGTTTTCTGATTGATGCGACGGGTCGTGCGCAAAGCATTGGTCGAACGCTCGTGCAAAATAATACCCATGATCATCTCGTGGCGGCTTTTAGTTTTCTGACTCAAAAAGGAAATAGCGATGTRCAAGCRACATGTGCAACGCTRATTGAAACGGTTGATACTGGTTGGTGGTATGCATCATTACTTCCGGCAGGAGTGCTTGCTTTAAATTATTATTCTGACCCGGATTTAATGCCTAAAGGGTTAACGAATAACCTTGATGACTGGAAAGCGCTTATCCGTAAAACTAAGCACATCTCCCATTGGATTGATGATGCCGAGTTTATTATCAATGCGCCACCAAAAATCGCCAGTGCCGCAACGCGGTGCTTATCTTCCGCTGCTGGTATTCAAGAGGGTGCGCCATGGGCGGCTATTGGGGATGCGGCAGCATCTTTTGATCCGCTATCGGCTCACGGTATGACGACGGCGCTCTGGGCCGCTACGCGAGTGCCTGATTTAGTTTCGGGGTTTAAGCAAGGTAATGATAAACCCTTGTTCGCGTATGCTGATGCTGTTGCTCAGGGAGTTAATAAATTCTTGAGCCAACGTGGTGATATGTATGCGCAGGAAAAGCGATTTAAAGAATCGGAGTTTTGGCTGCGACGTTGTCGTTAGAGATTAACCAAGACACCGAAACAAGGGATCATGAACAATTGGAGAGTAATAATCGTTACCATTTTTACAAAAGGAACGATGGTTGTATGTTAACTTAATCTGCTTTGTTGTAATGCGGCAGCGATAAGAGCAAGTAGTAAGGTGGGCTGTAAATTTAGCCCCTTCCTGGGGCTTTCACCATACTACCTGTTCTGTATCACGCTTTGAGGATATACCTATATTAAGTACGTTTTAATAGCGCCGAATATTTTCCTCTACCATGTAGGCGCACAAAGGAAAGAGCTCCCAGAAGCAGGACAAACCATCCCATACTGCCACCACCACCGGAAGATTTATTCTCCACGCTAACCACGAGTACTACCGGCGCACTGGTATTGCGGCCATCGCTGGCAGTCACCCTAAATACCACGGTTGTATCCTCATTAATGCTCGCACTGGTAAAGGTGAAAGAATTACCGGTCTCGCTCAGCGCTACTCCATCCTGAGTCCATTGGTAGCTGAGC
Source organism: Alteromonadaceae bacterium (assembly GCA_002746115.1). Lineage (GTDB taxonomy): Bacteria > Pseudomonadota > Gammaproteobacteria > Pseudomonadales > Cellvibrionaceae. Next base: position 3,527 of record NVXL01000122.1, on the reverse strand, counting down.
GTATCACCTTCAGCATCGCTACCGGTCACCGAAAGCGTTACTGCTTCACTCTCCTCAACGGTGAGGCTCGATTGGTTTGTCGTTAGGGTAGGTGCTGTATTTTCCGTCACAGTCACATCAATCTCAGCGGCTGCGCTGGTTTCCATACCGTCTGAGGCTGTCACACTAAAAAACACGCTGTCTTGTGAAGCATCAGAGGCGGTAAATTCATAAGAATTTCCCGTCACACTCAAAGCCCGACCATTCATCATCCATTCGTAGGTCAATGAATCACCGTCGCCATCAGAACCCGACACGGATAGCGTTACCGTTTCACCTTCACCAATGGTGACCATTGTCTCTGTCGCTGTTATCTCAGGTACCGCATTGGCGGTGATAAGCACTGAAACAATTAGCGGGTCTGATGAGGTGGTGCCGTCGTTGGAGACAACGGAGAACGAATACGTTTCATCACTTTCAACGTTTGGTGCATCAAAGGTTAATGTTGCGTTTGTTGAGCGATTAACCGTTGTTGTGCCTGCGATTTGCGTCCAGATATATATTAAGCTATCTGAGTCGTGGTCTTGCCCCTCTGCCGTTAAGGTGACCTCGCTTGTTTCGATCGCATTTTCAGTCCCGGTCACGGCGTTTAGAAATGGGGCGCGGTTGGCACAAACACCCGAGTCAACCACCATGCCTGTAAACGGCGTTGCATTGGTAATGTTGGTAAATGAGACATTAGCTATGTTCCAACCTCGGTCAGAAATACTGTTATCTGTGCCAATGCGAAAACGGAATTGTACTTCTTTGCCGTTTAAGATGCCGTCTGCAAAAGTGAGCGTTTCAGCTGTCATGCTTACAGCATAGCTGCTGTGGTCAACAAAACCCGGCCGGTCACCCAGTGAGGGGTTCGCGCTTGAGATAGTACCGTTATAGCCTGCGGCAAAGGTTCCGCCAGCATCGACGATGTCCGTCCAGTCATCACCATCTATGCTGAGCTCTATGACACCGCCGTCCCAGCTACCCGCTTCGAATTCGAAATAATGATCAAAGGCCATGGTGAATTCACCCGATCCCTCGACGCTAACGACTGGTGATATAAGGCTAATATCATTTTCTGCCGACAGGTTTGGCCCATAAGCAATAAAGCCAAGATCATTGTCATTAACAACTTCCCAGCGAGTGAGAGCATGTTCTGCATCCTCCGTTATGCTCGTCTCTTCGCTACGTTGCCAATCCATCCACACAGTCGCTGCGGATGAAAAGTCTTCGCTTGCTCGGTTTTGTGTGTAATCGCGATTAACGTTAAGAGTGGTGGTAATCGGCTCCGGCAGAGGTGCTCCGGAATTTGAGCTAAAGGTGACAGTGATATCAATCGCCTCATTTATCTCGGCATTATTTAGCGTCACTTCAAGCATGGCGCTCGCCATGCTGTCTCTGTCACGCGATACCGGTATGTCGCTAAACGTAATTATGCCGTTATTAGCGAAAGTGATATCGGCGGTGGCATTGGTGGTGCTCACTTGAGCCTGTATGTCAGATAGTAAGTCAGCCCCCGTATTCTTTAGCCACACGGTCATCATCGCTGTTTCGCCGGGGTCGAGCACGTCATCAAGGTCACAAAATGCGCCATTGAGGGTATTGTTTTGATAATTGAATGCTACGTTTGCGGTGGGAAGAGTAGAAATAGCTGAAGGGATGGCAAGTGCCCATACGCCAACACTAATTTTGTCTGTAACTGAATGTGTGCCATTAACGCCGGCAGCTGAAGAATAATTGTAAGCGAGGCTCATTCTAAAATGTTGTGCTACAAGTGCTGCTGTACCAGCGGTGGTGAATGTCATCGTATCATTTAAAGACATTCCGTTGTAAGTCGTTGTCCATGCGGATGTCGATGGGTTAAAGCTTTGAGTACCGGCCGCTGAAAAATTCGCATTGCCGAATTCTGTCATGCTACCTGGATCGCCCTCGATAGTGACTGACGTTGACATCACTGTCGCTAAATTGAGCCAACCAAGCGTAAATGGGACGAACTCCACCCAGGTTATTGTATCTGTATCTCCATCGGTAAATGACGTACTGTCGCTGCCCTCATTATTATCGATGATATTGTCAAACGAAGAAGAAAGTACCAAAGATCCAAATTGACTTTTAGTTTCGGCAACGGTCGCTGTACGGGTCCCGTCTACGTCCATCGACTCACCATCTGCGGTTTGAGATGAAACGGTAAGGAATAGCGGCTGCGATAATATGGCACTTGTGCTGAAGCTGATAGCGCCAAAGGCGATGGAGGCACCTACAGTACTATTTGTTGTACTAGGCGCGATGGCTGACACCCTATAAGTGAAGGCGCCAGGGTCTGAGTTAACCAGTTCCAATGAAAATCCAGAATTGTCGGGATTTCCTGCCGTTGCAGTCAGTCCCGTAGGAATGGGTTGTAGTATTGAACCGTCAGAAAAAGTAAAGGTGATCGTATCATCTATGCTATATTCGGCTTCAACAGTATATGTGATGTTTTCCGACCTCTGAGGACTCGAAACACCGACTAAGCCTTGTTGGGAATGTGTCTGCTTAATTACGCTAAGGGTGCCAGCCATAGCGCTATTGGCTATAGGCATAAATGCTATTATAGCTAAAAGAAGTTTTGCTTGTATTGTCTTCATTTTTGGTAATTAACCTTATTGATATATAATATTAAACAATCAAATTGAGTATGGTTTGTTTAATCAACATTGCAAGTAGGGTTGAAATTTAATATGAGTTTAAGAAAAGTATTAAGTTTTGTAATGTATGAAGAATTAGGTCTTACTGTTTTCTATATATAATTAATAAATATCAACACTGTGTACGGTTTCATGCGGGCGTATAAAGGAAAGAACCCCCACAAATAGGACAACCCGTCCCACACCACTACTGCCGAAAGATTTATTCTCAACGTTAACCACGAGCAATACCGGCGCACTGGTATGGCAAAAAAGGGGTCGGCATAGAACTGCCCCTCAGAACAATCTCAACTCAAAAATTAAAAACACCAATCTAACAACAATAACAATAACAATAACAATAATAATAATAAATAGATTTTATTCGACATATAAATCACACGTTAACCGCTGCAACAAAGGATTAGCAAGATACCTAAAACACCCTCAGCGCAACCCTGACAGCTCAAGCAGAGGCATTAGCTTAGTGTGTTAATCTGATTTTCCCTATGCTATAGTCCCGCGCTTAATACGTTCAAAAAGATCAAACTGTTCAATATTTACACATCAAAATGGAAAAGGAAACTTCATGAAGAAAATATCACTCAGCATACTTGCTATTGCCATCGCATATATCGGCGCATCGTTCTACGGTAGCCACAAAACAAAGTCTCTCATCGAACATCACGTATCGCAGTTCAACACCACCCCCGGCTATACCACAAACATTCTATCCTACGAGAAAGGCTTACTGAGCTCTAAAGCAATCGTAAACGTAAGCTTTGAACTTGGCGGTGACGGCACAGTCTACCCAGAAGCATTAGAAGCCACCTTCGTTATAGACTT
>NVXL01000006.1 GCA_002746115.1 Alteromonadaceae bacterium | reverse complement strand
GTGCGGTATTTTCTGCGAATGTGATAACACGACCGCCGTCGCCATCAGACAGGGCGTCGGCATGTATTTGAGTTCCCTCACCGAGGTAAATAAAATCGGCGTTGCGAATTTGAATATTATCCCCAGTACGATCGCCACCTACCAATACTTGCCCACCGCCATTGTCACCAGACGCATCAACTTGTGCAGCACCATATAAGCCAACTTTATCGCCAAGTACTTTAATATCACCGCCGACAGCATTGGTGCCAAGGGCTTGCGTGAGGCTATTTTCAGTTAATAAAGTGGTATCGGTACTATGGAGTTCAATGTGACCGGCCTGGCCGGATTGAGTGTTTGCGCGGATTGTGCCGGAAGAGCTAATATTATCGCCTAATAAAACTAAATCCCCTGCCCCCTGCTCGCCTGAAACATCTAGGGAGCCCGTATTAACCACATCAGCGCCTCCGCCTAATGTGAACGAGCCATCCTCATGAACAACGACACTAGTTGCATCACTTAAACCGCCAGTATTGACAGCTTGAGAGAAAATATCTTGACTGACGCTGGCTGACAATAAAATTTGGCCATTCTCAGCAACAATATAGCCGCTATTGACAACAGCGGCTTCCTCACCAATGACCTCTTGTAATACCGCCTCTGTGACGCTAACGCCCAATAAACCAGCATCATCGAAGGTTAATACGGCTTGACGGCCAGCCGCTAAGTTTACTCGACCAAATTGGGCGCTAATTAAACCTTCGTTTTCAACTTTTTGCCCAAGTAGCGTAACGCTGCCGCCTGCGGCTGCGTTAAGGATTCCGGAGTTAATAACAACACCGCTAGTATCATCCATGGCGTCAAAAACAAGATCGCCATTCATGAAATCATTCGGGTCGATATTCAGACCACTGGCCAAAATACCACCGGCATTAACTACGGAATTCTCACCAAACATCACCCCATTTGGGTTCACCAAAATGACATGGCCATTTGCGTCAATGCGCCCGTGAATACGTGAGCCTGCGTTGCTCAATATACGATTAAGAGAGATAGCTGAGTTATCCGGCTGAATAAACTGTACGCGCTCATCGCTTGCGACATCAAAACTCTGCCAATCAATCGCCATTCGATGGGTATCTTGATGAATGACAGTGGTATTACCGCCTTGGGTAATTGACCCAGCACCACCTACCACTTGGCCACCCTCTGGCCCCGCGATTGCAGGCAGAGACATAAACGCCAAGCTGCCAGACAAAAATGTAACCCATTTAGCGAGGGGTTTTTTGCGGGAAGTGAAAGGGGAGGTACTTTTGGCCGAGGCGAGTGTCATCAATAAGCTTCCTATTTATAGCCCTAATTGGTAATCCAAATACGTTTATATTGACCGCTATGAAATTGAATATTCTGGTCAACTAAAGAAAAGGTCTTTGTCCGTTAAGAATTTGCTGTTCCTTACGGAACATCCTCTCTGACCAGCTTGGCGTAAAACGCCTAAAGCAAATATTGCAAGCCGGTAGCAGAAACTATCGTTATTGGGTAGGGATTATATATAACATTATGGTCTTATCCTACTTTGTTACGTCATAAACTATAACCTTGTCACATAAAAGACAAGCAATTGTTTGTACAAAATTTAAACTCACGTAAAATGTCGAGCCGCGTGACACATCAGGCCTAAACCCCCATCAAATCGATCAAGAAAAACCCAAAAAATGCAATGACCTACAAGACATTTATTGGACATAAAAACGTTTTTTGTGGCGATTTTGGCGCTCAAGTTGTCATAAATCATTTAAATGGTGCAGCGAATTTTACGGTAATCGTATTCCATCTTTTTTTTAACGGAAATTTATCATAAGGGCTACTATTTGAAGTGTTTTCCACTGTTATCATTTGGGATTATCGTTATAATGCTAAATTGACACGATAAACCACCACCACTAAAGGCGAGCGAAAAAACCTATGTCGGACTCAGGAATATCGACTGCCAAGAGGCCGGATATACAGAGCGCTGACCCGCAGGAAATCGCACGTCATTACCAACAAATATTAACCCACCACATTGATCGCGCGAAGCTACCACAGGTATACGGCTGGACCAGCCAAGTGGTGATGGCCATTATATGGCGCATGGGGAAGACCCCATTAGAAATCACTCTAATAGCTGAAGAGCTAGCGCTCCCCTCTCGCACACTGCAGAACTACCTATCCCAAGAAGGTACCAACTTCTCTTTTTTACGCGACAGAGTCCGACAGCACTACGCTTTACGCATGCTGATAGATGGCCAAAAGGTTGAAGAGATTTATCCAATGTTGGATTTTAACGACAGATCTGGCTTTATCAATGCGTTCAAACGATGGACTGGAATGTCGCCAGGGAATTTCCGTAAGCTTTACACGCAGTATTTATGCTGATCGTTTAGACTCAAGGCCTCTTTTCAAACTCAAGACCTCTCGCCAACAAGCCTACTTCTCATCAAGCTTAGCCGTTAAGAATATTGACCTGAACAAAAAAGGCTCTGGCAGAAAAAGCTCTAACTAGGAAGGCACAAACTCGATAGGAAAGGTCACTGTCACAGGCTCAACATCTTTTGCAATAAACCGGAATCCGCGTACACGACTCACGATTCGACGCTCAAATGCAGGGTCGTTTAATTGACTAGAAGCAATGCGCACGTCTGTAACTGTGCCGTCTGGTGCAATCGTAACTTCCAGAACAAGCATCCCACGCAAGCCCGGGTTTTTCCGCTGCTCACGGTTATAAACGGAATATAAGCCGCCTTTATTCTGATCAAAGACAACACTTACCTCTTCTTGAGAGCGCCCCTTACCATCATCACCTGATGATGACGAAGCCTCGACGATTAAATCATCATCAATCATGGCGTCTTTCAGCGAAGTAAGCTCCCTTGCAGACAACTGTGTAGTGCCCACACCGGCTACGTAATCAGAATTACTCACACCACCACTGCCCTTGCCGACACCAGCCGTTAACAAGCCACCGCCAATAGTGGCCACTTTACGCGCTAAGCCTGTGGATTTCTTGGTTTTAACACCAATAGATTTATCAATATCGCTGGTATCAATCAAGTCTAATAGCTCACTACTTAAAGCGAGCAAACCTGATTGAGAGGCTTTATCGCGCGCTTTCATTTCGTCTTTGGTTAATACCTTTTTCTTTTGCTCATCCGCTGGGTTGTCACGAGCCACCTTAGGGCGAGGCGTCGATATTGGTCTCGGCGTGGGTACCGCGGTGGGGATAGGCGTTGGAACAGCTTGCTGTTTTTTCTCGGTGATAAAACGCGCTATACGCTCAGGCACATCGGATTTGGCTCGGCGCTCTTTAGGGGGAACATCAACTGATGCCACTGCGATTGCGAGCAATAGCGCAACAAGCATCACTGCCGCTGTGATCAGGTGAAACTGACGTTTCCCCTGACTATCGGGCACCCAACTTAGGGCAAGGTTTTGATAATTACTGGAGGCCATTGATAACCTATTTAACGTCTACGCATCGGGTTTCTCAGCAATCTGTGTTGCCGCAAACGCTATTTTAGTAAAATTAAGCTGTTGGCATGTCGCCATGATTTTTCGGATCAATGCATAGGTGGTATTTTCGTCCCCCATAATCGTGACCCGACGACCCTCACCGTCAGCAGTTGGGGTGGTCGACAGAAACTCCAGCTCAGCTTTTAGCCCCGCAATCAAGGGCTCATCACCAACTGAAGCTTCGGTAATATCGGCCACTTTACGCCCCTGAACCAAAATAGCATCCCGAGTAACAACAATGATAAGTGTCTCTTTTGGGGCTTTTTTGGCCGTCGATACGGGTAAAGTTAAATCTTTATTACTCGGTAACTGCTGGGTATTAGAGGAGTTCACAAGTAAGAAAAATACCAATATGGTGAAAATATCCATCAACGATACTAAATTAAGTGGCGAAGCATTTTTGCTTTTATGGTGCCGCTCCATACGCCTGACGCGTCGTGAACTATCAGACATCAGATGCCTCCGCGGGAGTAGCTACGTCAGGCTCTGCAGGCTGACCCGCTACTGACAGGTCGCCAATAGAGATATTCGGGAATAACACAACGGTTTCTAAGCTCGTACCAACCACAACATCAACGCTACGCACATGATCCATCGCAGCGATCATAGATTTATAGCTGACAGCATTATCAAGCAACAATGCAATACTCTGCTCGTCGGGGTAACGCCGTTTAATTTCGATTAATATCTCACCAAGTGGCCGCCAAACATGGCGCTGTATATCATCATCACTACGATCAGCACTTAAGCGTGGGATCACCTTAAATCGCCCCAGCAGCGCATCTTGCAGCACAAATTCATCCGGCGTCACCAGCAGTTGTAATTGTAAGGTGATTTCATCAGGTTTTGACTCTTGAGCTTTTGCGTCAAGCGCAGGCAAATTAAGCTCCAATACTGTCATGCGTGAAAATACCGCAGTAATCAGCAAGAAGGGCACTAAAATAACCATCAAGTTCATAAACGCTGTGATATTAAGCTCCACAGTGGCTTCCATACGTTTACGCTTTCGCCCGAGTTTCATAGATACAAATACCTTAGCGAATTAATCTTCACAGATTAAGTTAAGACATTTTACGGCAGCCATTTCGAGGTTATCCACCAAGCGTGTCGTTTTGGTTGCTAAATATGAATGAATCAAGATAAGCGGAATCGCAGCGGTCAAACCAAAAGCGGTTGTATTCATCGCAACCGAAATACTGGCTGAAAGCAAATCTGCTTTTTCCGCGGGGTCTGCAGAAGCTACGGCGGTAAAGGCCTCGATAAGACCAATGATCGTCCCTAATAGACCTAACAAAGTCGCAATGTTTGCAAGCGTCGCTAGATAATGCGTTCGCTCTTCTAACTCTGGCGTTACCTCCATGATGCCCTCTTCCATTGCGGCATCAACGATATCTCGTTTTGCTTTAGCTTTGCGGCGCACAAAACCATATTCCAATACGGTCGCCAAAGGTGAGTTGAGCACTTTGACATTCTCGTAAGCACGCTCAAGATCTTGCGCTTGTAACATCGGTGAAAGGTTTTTCCAGATACGCTTAGTGTGCCCGTGGGTTTTGCTAAGAAAGTAAAAACGCTCTAAAGCAATCGCAAGACCTAATGCCATAACAACTAAAATGGCATACATAAACGGCCCGCCCGATTGAAAAAATGCGATTAAGTCCATCGTTTTCTACCTCATATGACTAACATCATGCTGCATTAGAAACACAGCAATCTTATGGTTAATTAGGCCTACAGTCGTTTCCGTGGCACCGTTACATCGACAGACTCCGCATCGAGTTTAGTCGCGGGTTTAGCGTTAAAGTGCTGGTCAATACTGCGTAGCAGTTCTCGCCGTTGCTGGCGATACACATCAAAGGTGATGCGGTAATTATAATAATCTTGCGCTAACTCCTGAACGAGTTCAGCATAGCTTTTTGTTTGCACGTATCTAAGACCCTAGTAATTATAAAAATTAAGTGGTTTTAGCCTTTACTGTCGATCTGACGTAATACTCGAAAGCCGGTATATTCATCTCCACTCCCAGAGACTTTCACTTTACTTGAGAAATCGCAAGCCGCCATAGTCGTGTTGTACGATCCTCCAAGTGCGAGAAAACCATTCCCATCAGCGACTAACTCACGCGCATTACCAAGGTGATTAACTAAGCCCCAATGATTATTCATGCCGATAGTTGCCTGCACCAAAGAGCCGCCTTTCTTAATACCCCGAGAGTCCATTAAACAATTACGATTAGAGTCAACTTCGGAAGACTTCGCCCTTGCTGCGTATAGCCATTCCGCACGCGAAGGTAAACGATATTGGCGCTTACTGGTAGTGGTCAACCAAGCTAAATATTTTTTTATTTGAGCCGCCTTGATACGTGTGATCGGCATTTTACGTTGATCTTCAGAAGATTGCTCGCACTGTCCGCTGTTTTGACAAAATTTATTAAAGTCTTGGTAAGATAACTCGTATTTTCCAATCGCAAAAGTACCTACGCTACCCCGCCCAGGAATCACAACCATCACAGGGCCACGCCCTATTCGCTCACCTTCAACTTTTAGCTCATCTTGGCAGGTGCTACGTGCGCCGCTGCCGCCTTTACCGGCCAGTGCTTGACTGCAAGGATCTTTCGGAATAATTTTAGTATCGGCGATAACCGCATTGCCGGGAAAGACACGCAAAGCACGCAATTTAAGCTCATCTGCTCGTGCCGGAAAGGATCGGCCTATCTTGCTAATACACAAGGCCAGCTTAGTTACAATCTCCCCTTCGGCATTCAAGTAACGCCGCTTACTAAGCGAGCGTAGTTTTTGCACAGAGATGTCAATATCGCCCATATTAATAGTGGTACGACAGCGCAATATGTCATCAACGTTTTGCTTAGCACGGTCAAACTCACGATTATTTTCCGCAACAATACGCTGCGCTTTGATTTTTTTATCTTTTGTGTTTTTCTGTTTGCGTTCGGCAGCTTCAAGCGCGAGGCGATGATCCTTTAAGTTTTTCTCCAAGCGGTCGACGCTCGCTAATAAACCCTCCAGTTCGCTAAGATCTTGCGTGTAGGGTTTCGCAGATTCAACCAAGGTTTTTAACTCTACCAAAACCCCAGCTTCATCGGCATAGTTTAGACTCTTCTTGTCCCTATACTCGCCCTCTTTCGCAGTAATCAGCTCGCTCACTCGACCAAGGTACAGCTGATAAATATCACCTAGTTGCGCAGTCAACCAAGGGTCATCAAGTAAAAGCTCTTTAAGCGCAGCTGTCGCCTCCTGAAGCTCACTTTGCCATGAGGGCGTAAACAAGGGGTCTTTCATCAACTTTTCTAGCTGGGTCTTATTCTGCTCGATAGCGTAATCACGCGCCACCTCATCCAACAGATCCGTTTTAGAAATACCGGGGTCTTGCGTCGCAAAAAACATTTGGTACCCAAGGCCTGCCGTCAGCGCAATAAGTACGGTCGCCACCGCGATCACACCAACACTACTGCGTCGCTTAGCGCTAATCTGCACCCAGAAATCGCTCACGCTCGCCAGCCTGTCCTCACGTTTAAAAGCTAAAGCGCGCTCAATAACGCGCCACTGACGCTTGCTAATATTGTTAATGCGGCGGGGTTTTAGCTTCTTCGCCATCGCCTCATCAGCGTGGGTGCGCTGATAGGGGTGCTCACCGGTAAACAACTCGTAGGCAATACAGCCGAGTGCATAAATATCGTCTCGCACATCGGGTGTTTCACCTTCAAGCATTTCCAAACTTGCATATGCTGGCGTCAACGCACCTAGGTTACCTGCGTCAAAAACGGTTTTATCATCTTCTGAGTCTTCGCGTTTTTCGGCCTTAGCAACGGCTCTTGCGATACCAAAATCAAACACTTTCGCAGGGCCTTGACGGGTAACAAATATATTTCCAGGCTTAAAATCGGAGTGAATAATTTTTTGTGCGTGCGCATGAATGAGCGCTGCGCTAATGCCTTCGAGTATTTTCCAAGCATCGTCCTCAGGCAAACCTGTTGCCTTGTATTGCGAGATCAGCTTATCGAGCGGTTTACCATCTAAATATTCCATGGTCATAAATACACGATCGCCGTCGCGGTCAAAATCGTGAACGTTCACAATATTCGGATGCGCGATACTTTGTGTTTTACGGGATTCTCTCTGCAATGCAATAAACGCATGCGGGTGAGTTTTAAATTCTTCTCCTAAAACTTTAATCGCCAAATAAGGGTCGCGGTCTTGAGCTTCGACTTTTAATAAGTCCTTCGCTTTGTAAACCACCCCCATGCCGCCAGCACCGAGCACATCTTCGAGCACAAAACGATTTTTAAGTAATTCATACTCGCCACTACGATAGTCCGCTAATGTCTGATCTAGGCTGTCCGGTTCATCAGAACTGCCTCCCTTAGCTGGATCACCTTCAGTGCGTGACCTAGCTTGAAACTGGGTCGCTGTTGATGCGTCCACTTGTTCTGCAGCGGGCTGACGCACATAGGCACGGGTTTTATCTGAAAGGTTTGCACCAACATTTTCGGCAATAACGGTATCGGTACTTGAGCTTTTGGGATCAATAGCACGGGTATTTACAAGTGGGCTTGATGCCTGTGACGGACTCGCCTCTAATGGCGGTGCTTGCACAGCGGGCACCTGCGGTTCGAGCGGCATATTGCCTGCGGCAAGACGTTCCCGTTTTTTCCGATCTATGAGCGCTAACTTTTGCTCCAACAGCCGTGCTTTCTCAGCTGCAGCTTGTCGGCGGCGAATAGCCTCTGGCGCCAATTGTGTTTTATCCTCACCAGCATCACTCGTCGCGGGAGTCGGCCTTGGTCTCGGCTTCATTTGAGTTTTGTCATTACTGTCATTATTGTCGCTAGTACTCATGCGTCCTACATTCTCGTGCGAATTACTTGGTTCATAGATTTACACAAAATGAATACGCTATACATTCTTGCGTACAGATTCAGGTTTTCCCTTAACAACCACGACCGAGACATTGTCATTTGCCTCATTATCGAGTGCGGTTTTCATCAATTTTTGCGCGCTTTTTTCGGCGTCGTTTTCTCCCAGTGTTTCGCTGATATCTTCTAGGCTCACACTGTTATAAAGCCCATCGCTACAAAGTAAAAATGTATCACCCATCTGCACGCCAAAGACGCTGATATCAACGAATAACTGTGCTTCAACACCCACAGCTCGGGTAATCACGTTTTTATAAGGATAGACTTCTGCCTCCTCAGGGCTTAAGGCGTTCATCTGTAACATTTCTTCGAGCTGACTATGATCGCGAGTTAGCTGCTGTAAATGGTTCTGGCGAAGACGATATAAACGCGAATCCCCCACCCACATTGCAACCCCCACTTGCCCGTTAATCAGCAAGCACACCGCAGTACTGCCCATTGTCTGCTTGCCAAAATGTTCCGCTGCATAATCCAGCAATGCCTGATTAGCTTGTAAGAGCTTATCTTCAACAGCATCAACGCCGTCGCTCAGACATTCGTGCTCGTTCAACTCGGCTAAACACTGCGCCACTTTCTGACTGGCAACATCACCAACTTGGTGCCCACCCATGCCATCAAGCACCGCCCAGAAGTTTTTATCCGGGCTTGCAAGTACCGTATCTTCGTTGACTTTGCGCACACAACCAACATCACTAAGCCCAAAGCTTCGCCAAACAATTGGCCGTCGCGTCGTTGCATCACTCATTATTTAAATGATTCTCCACTACTCATTCATCGCAAAAGGCTGTTGCCAATGCCACTGTGCCCACTGCCCATCCAGCATAGCAGCAACACCATCAAGTGGCGGAAGCCCCTTACAAACAAATACACAGGGATCAATCACCTGTGAACCTGTGGTACTCCAAATGCTGTAACTATCCATAGCCGCGCCAAGACATGCATCCAATAAATAGGGCATTGCCGCCGCCGGTGTAGAATCGCCACCGCCGGTTTTAACCACCATTTTTGTAGGCTGTTGCACACGCTGTGGGGCACGTGAATACTGACCGACAAGCCGGGGGTTACTGTCGTTAAGCTCTTCAACCAAAGCGTCTACTGTTAAGCTTCCGTCCAGAGCGCGCAAAGCCGCCTCTTCAAGCGACTGATACCAATTCAGGCGCAAGGCCATAAATGCACTAGGGTTAATATTAGCGGGGACACAGGTCGCCACTACCAATGGGAAGTAACGCCCAACCCGATCAACACTCGGCAGCACAATACCCACCCACGCATTATGATCCACAACACCAGCACTAAAAGCGAAACGCCAAATTGGGCTTGTGAGATAGATATCCAACCAAGACTCGCCCAACTGCTCTTGGGAGCTACCAACATAACCTTGTAGCCAACGATCTATAACATTAATAAAGCTGGGCGGTAATTCACGAAAGATAAAATCGCCGTGCGCCGGTAATTTACCAAAGAAGCCTGTGGCTTTGGTGGCAATCACAGAAGCGTCTCCGAAATTTTAAAAGAGGAAAGCAAGCGACTGCCCAGCGGGTAATTCACGCTCCGAGTTTTACACTCGTATACCGCACTTCGACGCGTATCACCTTCGCCAGCAAACATCGTTATCAAATAGACATTCGATTTAGAGGTACTCTTAATTTTAGATGCGTCCATCAAACGGAACCACGCCCAAGGGCCGGAGTAAGCACTCTCATGCACACGGCCATCAAGATCTTCAATCGCCACGCGAATGCGATTATCTTCATCGGAGCCGGACCAGCTAATGTCTTTCCAAAATTTAGGCCCATGATTGTAAGACAGTCGAGTATCGGCCACGTCCAGTGTAAAGCGGGCATCTTGCTCACCAAGGCTGTGCGGTTTTAATTCCAAACTTAAAGTCGGGTCTTCACTCGCTTTTTTGAAATACACGGATTTTACTTCAAGTGCTCGGCGTAGTTGCTGAACCGCCTTATGAGAAAACCCCATGCTATGCTTATCAACCACTCGATTACGCCAACCTTTGGAGGTGTTCACAAAGGGCTCAACAAACTCTTTAAAAAAAGTGTCGACCGAGCCTTGGGGTTTAAAATACTCAACAAAGTCATAAAGCGCTAACTCTTCTTTCGCACGACGATCCAAGGGATAACGCCCAGCAAGCGAAGCCTCATAAGGGGCATAAATAAGGTTGCGCCACTGATTGTTCACATATTGGCTCGCACTGCCCATCACCACGCGCCAAGTCTCATCCGACAAATCTTGCAGCCAACCTCGCAGTGGTTCAGGAGCGCTTTTGGCATAATTTTGCAAGGTTGCTATCGGGTTGGCGTTACCACTTTGATTACGCTCTTTGGCAATTTCGTAAGCACGCTGCCCTGGATCTGCCGCCATAGCGATGTCGGCTACAAACTCATGCACTTTTTCGATACGATCACGCCAAACGTCAAATGGCGCCTCCCCAGTATCATTCTCCATCATTAACAGATGCAGCTCTCTAAAGCGCTTATCAACCGATGTCAATTTTCGATTATTAGCAGCCAGCTTCGCATATCGCGCGTAACGGCTAACGGAGCCGGTGCCGAATCGCTGTGCTTTTTCAGCGACATTGGCTGCGGTATCTGCTGCCGGTGGTGACAACTGAGTGTTATCCGTGACCAAGTGCAAGACATTACGCAAAGGCGAATAAATCGGATCGGTCACACTCTGTAAAACCTCACTTGCGTGAGCTAAGTTGCGGAAGCGACGAACATTCAGCTGGTCATTAACTTTCAACCAAACCTCAGCATAATCTTGGTAGTAAAGCGCTTTAAGATCCTCACTTAAATCATCAAAATCATCTTTGACAAAATCGACCCGCTTCGTATTATCATCATCTAAAACCCAGCGCTCGTTTTCAACTTCAGTAATTAATTTTGAGCCGCCACTAAAATCGATTTCCCGATAACCATCAATGGTAAATAATACCGGCACGGACAAGTGCTTTTTATTACCGCTATTAATTTCAAATACTTCACTCGCGCTGGGCCCAAGTAAGTCTGGCAAGTAAATTCGCTGCATGTACGCCGGGTTGGCTTTCACGCGGGCATACACTCGGCTAGCCACCGGCCTGCGCAAGAGCGTCGCTCGTGTGCGATCCACTATATGCTGCTTCAATTCAAGCGCACCAAATTCCAGTGCCATTAACGCACGCAGATGCCCTTTGAGCTCACTACGACGCGTCGCTTCACCCGGGTATTGCACGCTCCAAAGATCTTCAAACCAAGCACTTAAAAGTGCTTTATCTAGCTTATCGATTTTACTTAACATCATATACAAACGAAAGGTGTTGTATAGATCTCGGCCGTCTTCGCCTTTATCCAGTTCTTTTTCTAGCAAGGCCACCAAGCGCGGTAGAAATAAGTCCTGTAAGTACAGCTCGTAGCTTTCTTGCACCTGATCTTCAACACGCGCATCGTACAAGCCGATACTCGCAAGCCAAGGTGATCTTTCC
Source organism: Alteromonadaceae bacterium (assembly GCA_002746115.1). Taxonomy (GTDB): domain Bacteria; phylum Pseudomonadota; class Gammaproteobacteria; order Pseudomonadales; family Cellvibrionaceae. Next base: position 71,508 of record NVXL01000006.1, on the reverse strand, counting down.
GTATCAAATACAGACACCGCAATACGCAAAGTATTAAGCGGCTCCAGTACGGCGCGAATATCACGTGAATTCAAGGGCATATCCGCAAGGTTCTGCTCAAAATTCAGCGCCAATTCCTGACTTTCCTCAATCGCACGTTTGTGCTCCATCACGCTGCTAGTCCACACCCAAATCAAGGCTGTTGCCGCAAGTGTCATTCCCGCCATCGCGCCACGGCGAGCCCAGCGCACAAAGCGCTCGTAACGGGCATTACTTCCCACTAATTCAGACTCAGGAAAGATAACCTCCTCAAAAAGGCGAGATAAAAAGTAACTGCGTCCCTGTTGATTAGGGCTCTGCGAACTTTGCGGGGAAAAACCATATTCCGCCGACACGGAACTCATCATACGATCAATCGGCGTGCCGTCTTGGGTCGCGCTGGAAAAATAAACGCCACGTAAATACGGCTGAAATTTAAATCTATTCTGCGTAAATGTTTGCCGAACAAAAGAATTAACGACCTCTTGCAGGCTCTCCATTTGGGTAGGAAAATCGTAGATGTTGCCGCGCCGATTCAGCGTRCGCTCGCTATGCACTCGCGACAATAAGCGTTCATATAAGCGATGAATAAGTTTGGATAATGCGTCCCCAAAAAAATTAAAATCAGGTCCATCCATTTTTTGGGTCGAATCTGGCAGAGAAACACCCCARACTTGCTCGCGCTCTTCTCGGCCGAGGTCTTCAAAAAACTCACGAAAGCCAGGCACCAAGTCAGCCTTGGTGAACATTAAATAGATAGGAAAACGTATTTCCAGTTTTTCCATCAGCTCGTCAATACGCAAGCGTATGGTTTTAGCGTGCTGAATACGCTCCTGCTCGGTTTGAATCATCATGTCTTGCAGGCTAATCGCCACCAGCGCACCGTTAATTGGGCGACGACGTCGATTACGTTTGAGCAGCTGTAAAAATCCTTCCCATGCGGAGCTGTCCATCACTCGATGACTATCTTGGGTGGTATAGCGTCCTGCAGTATCAATAAGCACGGCGGAATTAGTAAACCACCAATCACAATTTCGCGTTCCACCGACGCCTTGCAATGCGCCTTTTCCGAACTGATCAGCAAGTGGAAATTCCAAGCCGGAGTTTACTAAAGCGGTGGTTTTCCCAGACCCTGGAGGGCCGATAATGATGTACCAAGGCAACTCATAGAGGGCCTTTTTACTGCCCTTATTACTAAATTTTAGTTTTTTTAAGGTTGTCAGTGCTTCAGTAAAACGTTGATTCAGCTGGTCTAGTTCTTCTTCACTTTGGCCTTCCTGGGCATTTTGCTGCAATTGCTCTTGGTTGTCTTGCAAACCGGAAACTAAGTCTTGATTGCTCTTACTCGCAGCCAAACGTATCCGTAGGTTATTCAAACCCCACAAGATCATAAGCCCCATAATGCAGAGCAAGCGTACCGTAGCACTAGCAAGCGGAGCTTTATTTTCTTCCCCAAACTTAATAAGTGGGCCGGCATACCAGATTAACAATGACAGTAATATTAAGCCAATGACTGACAAGGTGATTGGGTGCAATAGAAATCGACCGATTTTTCTCATAAACTGCCCCACGAGTAACGTCCTTTAAACATCACAGTTTTAAACATCACAGCTAATTCTCCTCCGTTGAAGAGCCAAAATTTTCTTTTAAGGCTTGCTCTAACAAAGCCTCCTTCTCTTCAATACGCTCATACACGGGCTCGGTTAATTCAATGTAATTCGCCTCTACTGGCGTTGCCAACTCATATAACCACCAACGAAAACCCGAAAAGCTAAAAAAGATCACCGATACGGCGACCACACCGACAAGCCACATCGGAATATATTCTTCCAAGGTTTTACGCGAACGCCCAAGACCTTGCCACTGGTCAGCAAGGTTTCGCTCATATTCACCACGATAGCGTCGAATTAGCGTGAATAATTCGTCACGCAGCTGCTCCAACGCGTCACGCCCTCGCGCCTGTGCCCGATATTTCCCTTCAAAACCTAGACTAAGACACAAATACATCAGCTCAAGCACATATCGGTTTTCCGCAGGGGTTGCGCTCAAGTGTTTTAGAATCAGAAAGAACTTTTCACCGCCGGATGTTTCATTATGGAAAACACTCAACAAAGTGTGCTGCCCCCAAGCACTATCGCTTCCCCACGGCGTATTTAAAACACTCTCATCCAAAACAGCACACATAACATAACGCGCTGAAATCACACTCGACTGAGGCAATTCTAAGGCTCTTAAGCGCGCTTCAAACTCTTTTATTTCTGCCACTATGCGACGATGTAAGCCTGGAATGTCCTTATGACTAGCAGAACCTCGGGTTTGACGGAAAACTGCCAACAAGGCCGTTCCAGCATTCACAACAGGGTTAAGCCCTTGCCCTTCACGCTGAAAACTGATTTGATGATCAACACGGGGAGGCTGAGCCGGAGGCGGGGCTGACTGATACGAGGTGTTCGGCTGCGCAAAAGGCTCGCCACCGCTAGGGGCGCTGCGACCTCCAGGCATGGGCTTCATAACGGTAAAGTCACCACCACCGCTATTGGATTGAAACACCGTTTTATCTGAGTTATCCGCCACAATGCGCTCCGGCAATAGTCGTAAATCTAAAAGTTAAAGCATACATACTAAAAAGCTTCTCTTAATGGTCTACTGGTAATGCTCTACAGGTAATGGTTTTACTGGCGAATAGCCCAAAATTCCATTTCCAAGCCCGGAAAGTCTCCGGCAATATGCAGAGCAAAACCGCCTGAATTTTTTAAGTCGTCCCAAAACGGGCCATTTTTTTCAAGCTCAAAATAATGGTAACCGCTACGGTAGGGTATCTGGCGTGGCGCAACGGGGAGTACTTTTAATTGAATACCAGACATCGCCGCATTCACCAATTCACGAATACGCTCAACAGGGCCAATTTTAACCTGCGCAGGGAAGCGCGAGCGTAACACCGCCTCGGCCAAATCAGCRCGTACCGCCAAGACAAATACAGCACTGGAGATTAAGCTTCTATCGGAAATCTCGGACACTCTGATGCCATACTTTTTCTCAACCATAGGTAGCGCAGTTGCCGACTGCTCATACACCATGGATAAATACTCTCGCAAGGTTGCCATTAAACCAGCAAAAGTATCGCTGAGATTGCCGTGTAAATACGGAGCGAATTCTGGTGGGCGTTTGGTTTTTGCAACAAAGGTGGAAAACTCACCAACCAATTGCAGTACTTCYCCATACATTTGTATGGGGTGCAAACCCTCAATTGACGCGAGATGCGCAGCATGTGGCTCTGTGCGGTTAAGTAGCTGCAACATCATGTAATCAGAAATTTCGGCTGTGCCGCCACGGCGAGTATCCGCAAGACGCCCAGCAATAGACTCAGCCCGATAACGCACCAAGCCAACCAATTCAGTTAAAAAGCCAGATAAACGCTTACTTGCTTTAACGTCAACGCAACTCGGGACAAAATTCTCATCGAGGACGATGTTTTTATCCTCGCGAGTTTCCGCTATAGATAATACCCCGATACCGGTATAACCACTCTGATCTTCCGAAGCTAATAATAGACGGGTACGTAGTTTACCGATACTGACATCAAGGTTTTCACCTTCTTCTTCCGATACATCGCGCACCGCGAGCTGTGACTTATAGTATCGCGCCAAGCCCTGCGTATTATCTTCATCCAAAACATCGGTACCGCCAGGGCGACGTACCGGAATTACCAAACTAACCACCTGCTGATGAATATTCGGGGGAAGCTCAATCACCGGCGGAGGAGCATCCAGATCCGGAATACTAAAAGGTGTGCCGTCGGGGAAAACACCCCTTGCACTCGTGACGGATAACTTGCCAAGCTTCAATAATTGCTGATCAATTTCAAAGTGGCTGACACCCCAAGCGTATGCCCCTAGCGCATCACACTTGCCATTCACATGACGCTCAAAATAGCGTTCTTGCTGTTGGAAATGCTGCGGGCTGAGAAACATGCCCTCAGACCAGACAACCTTACTATCTAATGACATAAAGTGAGTTCCCGTACCCTATTATCAAGAGTATCTATTTTATCAAGCCTGTTTATTTATCACGCGTATTTATCGAGCCTGTCGTTTTACGACACAGCTATTGCCAAACAGGCGAAGTATCGTTCAATTTATTTACTAAGCGTCATCGTATTGCCCGATATATTAATTTTGATCGAGTCCCGCACCACATTGCTTGATGTAACAGGAAAGACCACTTTCGCCCGAGCTTCTTTATATTTAAAAAACTCAGCAAAGACGGCAACATAACGCGTACCCTTGGTTAGAACGAAGCGCTCAACACGAGTACCGTCGGGCGTAATTCGCTTAAGCTCTTGCTTGGATATAAAAGTGTCAGCCAAAACTTCTTTATCTTTTTCATATAAATCCATAAAGCTGGCATTTTCAAAGGCCTTTGGATCACTCAGCTGATAAAGGCGTAAATATACCGGTGAGGCTCGATCATTTTCATCAGGGTTTATTGACGGAGACGCGGTAACTTGCAGCTTCAAATCAGTATCAAAATTGAGTGCGCTGCCAACCTTCTCATTGACAGTTGAACACCCAGTTAAGAAAACAAGTGATAGAATCAACCCAAACTTACATTGAGTTGTAATGCGATACTGCCATTTCCCTACAAATGCAAACATAATGCACCTCGCTATTTTGTTGATTAATCTGTAATGATATTGACGTCATCACAGGGATCTATTTTTGAGAAAGTCGCTGTTTTTGCTGGCGCTCAGCGGCTAAGCGATGTAAGTGATCTTCATAGGCCTGCACGAACTCTTCACCGAATAAGTGCTGAAAGGAGTTTTCCATATCATCAGAAAACCCCTTGTAATAGTCGTTAAAGCAATTCCAATAACGGCCTTTTGACATGCCTGGCAGGCCAATACCTTTACCATGTTTATCAAATTGCTGCTTAAGAATATCAGGATCAAAACGCTGCATCATAGTTTTAAAGCCGGCACGGATTCCGGCAATAATAGCAACTTGGTGCTCAGAAATCCCTTCAAACCCTTCCCGAAAGGCTTGCTGCGCTCCCATATATGCGCCGCTTTTTCGCAGAAACATATTATCAATGGCTTCCTGCGGATTAGCGGAAAATTTTAGTGGATTATTTTCGATGGGTTGAATCGTGGTGACATTCATCCGAAACTCATTCTTAACACTCGCCCTACCCCGCAGCACGCGCATCATGCCCTCTATCACAACCGGCATTAACTCACCAACGGACTCATGCAAATCTCTAATGTCCTCAGCCGTCATATTTTGCTCAACCAAACCAAGCCCTTTTAACAACTCGTTACCGAGATGCTGAGCAAGAGGTGGGCTATTTTGGGGCTCTGCAGCTGCCTCGCCCCGAGCATTCGCTTGAGTATTTAATGGCTGCTTGATTGACGACGGGTTGTCGCGCTGGCTGTTTACTGGGCGCTGGTCTATTGAGTGATTATCTAATGGTCGTTTATCAAATGACTGACTATTTAACAGCTGAGCGTTTGCCCCCGAATTAACTCCGGCACCGGTATTATTGGCAGTATTGGCAGCGGACAAATCGCCGCGCTCAAGCCCGGGCTTATCAAAGTCAGGTTCAAGCGCTGGCTGAGGCGTCAGCGGCGCTGCCGGTGTAGATTTGGCCGGTACTGGCGTAGCTGGGGTTTCGCCAAAAGCTGCGCCTTCAGGCTCAAGCGCCATCGGGGCTGCAGATTCAAACAACCCAGAGCCGGTATTTGCAGTGGCAGTCCGAGCACCTAGTGCCTCAGAGCCTCCGCCCAACAAATCATCATCCCAATCGGCTGGAATAGCCGATTCCACCTGACTACTAGGCCAGTTGACCGACTGAGCCATTGGGTCAGCCGCATCCGCCTGTGTCGAAGCTGCAGGTATTGGGTCTTTTACAGTGCCAGGTGACGGAGCCAAAAGATCCGCTAAAAAGTCATCATCGGCCGATGCAGCCAATGACGGCGCTTGCTGCTCAGAGTCAAAGCCGTCCGAATCAAGGCTGTCGGAATCAAAACCTCCAGTCGCAAACCCATCACTCGCAACTGGAGGCACTGCCATAAAAGGGTCAGCCGCTTGCCCCGTCATAGCGCTATTATCACCAACACCAAGACCGACACCAAGTAATTCAAGAGGATCAACACTTGCAGCATCCGAACTTAAAGACAACTCGCTATTAAAAGCTGCGCCGCCTAAAGCCTCGCCACCAAAGCCGCTGCCTACAGGTTCAAGCGAAGTAATAAAATCGTTTTGAGGTTCTGACGCTACAGAAGACCCGAAGCCATCAAGATGCGCAGCAAAAGGATCGTCCGCGGTAAGCGCTGGAGCTTGGAGCGGCAAAGAGTTATCCGGTGCGGCCTCAGCGTTATTGTCCAAAGTGACTTCTAACTGGTAATCCCCCAGCTCTAAAGTATCACCACTAACAACATTAACACGCGCACCTTTACCAATGGGCTCCGCTTTACCATTAATAAAAGTACCATTTGTACTTGTATCAATAATATAGAAAATACCCTGTTCAAAGTGAACGCGGCAGTGACAAGATGAGAGGAAGCGCTCAGGATCAGACAATACCCACTGGTTATCCGGGCTACGCCCTACACTACCACCGAGTTCATCAAACACTTGTCTGGCACTTCCTGCGGGAATACCGGCAGGCGCACGAGTTATAGAAAGAGTTAATACCACTTTAAAATACGTTCCCTTATATTAAGGTGACAACATTTAAGACCATAGACATTCAGGTAAGACCACAAACATTCAAAGCCATAGAATTTGGGCAACGGCATTTTTATATTAGCAAAGCAGCAAAACGTCAACGCAGTAGCCGCAGAAAAACGCTGCTATAGATAATCTCACCCAATACAAGCCGACCATTAAGTAATGGTAAGCAGGCTACTAACAAATACTGCTCACATCGCCACCAAGAAATCAAACGAAAAATCGAGCGATTCTCAGAGACGTAAAAAAACCCGGCAGACAAACAGATAGCAGGGCTGATCAGGTAATTAGCCTATTAACCCGACGCTAGTATATTAGGGCTGCCCTAGCGGTTCAATAGCGTATACCGCCTGATTTGACCTCGTATACAAAATTAGTATTTTATTTTCACTCAACAAACAGCAAGCTCCCGAGAATGCCAAGTAAATACAGAACACGCCACACAGAAATGCACAAAAAACCACCAAAAATTAAAACCAAAACTGCCTTGAGCGACACCAAAATCAACACGGAGATCAATAATTATTGAAATTCGGTAAAATTCGACATTCTTGGCAAAATTATATAGTCAACTATTTTTGCCTATGTTAACGTTGCGACGGTTATGAGAATGAGGATAAGACCATGGCGAGCCCCGTTGTAATTGATATAAACGATCTATTGCAGCCAGTCAACGACGACGCTCCAAGCGGTGAAGACATTCGTGACAATCCGTCTCCAACCTCGGATTATCAAACGGTAAAGGCGGCACGAAATCAAGCCAGAGCCGCGGAACGGCAGAATATTCACGATGGCGAAAGCATAGAGGCCATCGAGCACTGGCAAAAAATTGTTGAACTGACTCCAAAAATATTAAAAGAACAAGCCAAAGATCTTGAAATTGCCTCGTGGTATACTGAGGCAGTTACTCGTGTGCATGGCTTTTCAGGACTGCGCGACGCCTTTGATTTAATCGACGGTTTAATTGAAAACTTCTGGGACACATTGCACCCAATGCCCGATGAATTCGGTATTGAGACTCGTGTTGCCTGTCTTTCTGGCCTCAACGGAGAAGGTGCCGAAGGTGTACTCATCGCGCCTTTACGCCGCCTAGCGCTGACCGAAGCGCGTGACCCTGGCCCCTTTAGTTTATGGCAGTACAAACAAGCCGTTGACGCCCAGAAAATTTCAGATGACCGCGCCCGAAATAACAAAATCGAAAACCTCGGTTTTAAACAAGAAGACATCGAAGATTCGGTTAGCCGCACGAGCAGTGAATTCTACGTTGACCTCCGCGACGACGTTAGCCGCTGCATCGACACTTATAAAGCTATAGGTGTAAAGCTTAATGAGAAATGTGATTCAGGCGAGGCTCCCGCAACACGCAATATTATCGAAGTATTAGAAGATTGCCTGCGCACAGTCAATCATATTGGCAAGCTTAAATTCCCAATCGAAGCGACCGAAGATGCTGACGAGGAAGCTCAAGAAGCCAATGCCGAAGACGGCACATCCGTAGTCACTAAAGTCGTAGTCGCAAAGGGCCCAATCGCCTCTCGCGATGACGCATTCAAACAATTGCTGGAAATTGCTGACTATTTTCGCAAAAGTGAACCTCATTCGCCGGTATCTTATATTTTACAGAAAGCCGTCAAGTGGGGAAATATGCCATTGGGCGAACTCATTGGCGAGCTAATTACTGATGACTCCTCGCGGGAGCGATTCAGTGAACTGACTGGCGTTGAGACCCCTGAAGATTAAACTGGTTTTAACTACTCTATTACAAACCCATTAAGAAAAGGATGAAAAATGTCCGATAGTATTCACGATAAATTAAGCCGCGTCAGAAAACCACGTGTCCATATTACTTATGATCTTGAAACCAACGGCACGACCGTGGATAAAGAATTACCATTCGTTATGGGTGTAATGGGGGATTATTCTGGCGATAACACCGCTGCCAAAAAAGGCCTGAAAGAACGTAAGTTCGCCCAGATCGACCGCGACAACTTTGGTGAATTAATGGGGACTGTTAACCCCAAGCTGGAGTTAAAAGTAGATGACACCTTGGGGGAGAGCGGTGGCCGGCAAATGAAAGTGGAACTCGACTTCAAAAACATGGAAGATTTCGAACCACACAAGCTAGTCGAACAAGTTGAGCCGCTCAAAAAGTTAATGGAAACACGTAACAAATTACGTGATTTGCTGACCAAAGCTGATCGTTCTGAAGAGCTTGAATGTATCCTTGAAGAAGTATTACAAAACACCGATAAACTAGCCAGCCTATCCGGCGAACTTGGTGTCGGGCCTAAACCAACTGACAACGCAGAGGACTAAACTATGTCGGATACTGAGTCTACATCATCAACAGAAAATGCCGAAGAAGTTGAAGTTCAAGAGCCAAGTTTATTAGACCAGGCCATTAGCGCGACCAAGCAAACCACCGCCGACGAAACTCAGGCACTACTTGCCAACCTAACAAAAGTTGCGATGGAAGGTACCGTTACCTGGAGCACCAACGTCGCAAACACGATCAATCAAGCCATTGACGCGATCGACGAGCAAATGTCAAAGCAATTGGCCGTGATCATGCACAACGAGAAATTTCAGAAACTTGAAGGCTCTTGGCGTGGTTTGCATCACCTCGTATCAAATTCAGCCACAGGTTCTGATCTAAAAATCCGCATGTTCAACATCTCGAAAAAAGAGCTGGTACGCGACTTAGAAAAAGCCATCGAATTTGATCAAAGCGAGCTATTTAAAAAGGTTTACGAGAGCGAATTCGGTATCGCTGGTGGTGAGCCCTACGCGGCGCTCATCGGCGATTTTGAATTCTCATCTCATCCAGATGATATTTCCTTGTTAAGTAAAATTTCCAACGTTGCAGCTGCCGGGTTTTGCCCCTTTATTTCAGCTGCTTCGCCACGTATGTTTGGTTTTGATAGCTTTACCGAATTATCTAAACCACGCGATTTGGAAAAAATCTTTGATTCTGCAGAATACTCCCATTGGCGCAGCTTCCGAGATAGCCAGGATTCCCGCTTTGTATCACTCACAATGCCTAGAACCTTAGCTCGCCTTCCATACGGCGCCAACACCAAGCCTGTAGAAGCGTTTAACTTTGAAGAAGCGACACTTAATAACAAGGGCCAACACGTAGAATCAGATCACGAGTCTTACTGCTGGATGAATGCTGCCTACTCACTAGGCACAGTCCTGACGAAGGCTTACTCTGAATACGGATGGTGTACAAGCATTCGTGGTGCAGAAGGCGGTGGTAAAGTGGCAAGTTTACCTAGCCACTCATTTATCAGTGACGATGGTGATGTTGATCAAAAATGCCCGACCGAGATTGGCATTACTGATCGACGTGAATCCGAGCTCAGTAAAATGGGATTCTTGCCCTTATGCCATTATAAAAACTCTGATTACGCTGTGTTTTTCGGCGCGCAAACCACGAACAAACCCATTCGTCGTGATGATCCAGACGTTACAGCAAACTCGCAAATTTCTTCTCGCCTACCCTATATTATGGCGACTTCTCGTATTGCGCATTTCCTTAAGGTTATGGCTCGCGATAAAATTGGCTCATTTGTTGAAGCCTCTGAAGCTGAAGAATGGCTCAACCGCTGGATTAACAAATATGTTAACTCCGCGCCTAGCGCCAGCGCTGAAATGAAAGCTCGATACCCTCTTGCGGAAGCACGCGTTGAAGTAAAAGAAGTACCTGGTCAACCGGGTGTATTCAATGCAGTGGCTTGGATGCGTCCTTGGCTACAAATGGAAGAGTTAACCGCGTCTTTACGTTTGGTTGCAACTATACCTAGCGGCAGTTAATTTTGCGTTTGTCTCAACTAGACGATCTGCGTTTACCAGCAAGCCCTAAGTAAATCAATAGGTGCTTGCTGGTTTATTCGATCCGGACTATTCATCTTTTCCAGCGACATTATTTAAGAAACATCATAAAAATAAAATGGGCAAGCAGTGACGGATCTAAGCGGTTTTATTACAGAAGATAACGACGCTAAAGCCCTACGTTTTTGGCTAGAAAATTTCGAAGACACGACCAGCCTCGACACAAAAGAAGCCCTACTTCTCGCGCTAGAAAGACACATCTCAGAGATCGATCATCTTATTAATGATCAGCTCAACATCATTATTCATCACCCACGGTTTCAACAATTAGAAGCCTCTTGGCGCGGTTTATGGTACCTCGTTGTATGTGGTGATGGCGTCACCAACTTTAAGATAAAAATGCTCGACATCACTTGGAAAGAGCTCTCCCGTGATATAGACCGAGCCTTAGAGTTTGACCAAAGTCAGCTATTCAGTAAAGTCTACAACGAGGAATACGGCATCGCCGGTGGCGAACCTTATGGCGTCTTGATTGGTGATTACGAAGTTAGTCACAAGCCATCAGCAAAACATACCCACGACGATATTGCCACATTAAAAGGAATATCCGAGGTCGCGGCCGCCGCTTTTTCGCCTTTTATAGCGGGTGCATCAAGTGAGCTTTTTGGACTCGATAGCTACTCACCATTAGGCAATGCCCCTATCGATTTACATGAAGTCTTCCGCTTACACGAATATATTCCCTGGCGCTCACTGCGCAACGCAAGTGACTCACGTTTTATTGGCCTAACAATGCCGCATATTTTAATGCGTCAGCTTTATCGCACAGACCCAGGCATCTATAAAGGCGTATTTTTTTACGAAAAGCATGTCGATTGCAATTATGGCGCCTTTGACCGTAACAACGACCCAATGCCACACGATCGACGAGACATGTATTTATGGGGTAACGCCTCATACGCTTTCGGGGCAATGCTCATTCGTGAATTTGCCAACGTCGGCTGGTTTGGCCATATCCGCGGCGTACCCCGCAACCAAGAGGGTGGCGGCCTTATCACAAATTTACCCGTCGACGTATTTGAGACAGATGCCTATCAAATAGCCGCTCGGCCCTCGACCGACGTGATTATTACCGATTCCATGGAACGAGATCTAAGTGAACACGGTTTTGTGCCTTTATGTCAATGCTACGACACGCCGCTGTGTGCATTTTATAGTAACCAATCGATCCAAAAGCCACCCTACCAAGATGCAGCTGATGCCCGCACCGTGGTTAATGCCAAATTATCTTCGATGCTGCAACACATACTATGCGGCTCACGGATTGCGCACTACATAAAAATCATGATCCGAGACAAAATAGGCTCTTTCGTCAGCGCCGATGATTGCGAAAATATGCTCCAAAAATGGCTGCATAAATATACCTCGGGTCGAAAAGATCTCGCATGGGAAGAGCAAGCGCGCTACCCGATTGCAGAGTCACGCGTGAGCGTAAAAGAACACCCGGAAAAAGCCGGTCGTTATTTATGCTCCATCCGCATCGTGCCACATTACCAGATTGACCAAATGGTGTCCGAGCTTGAACTCGTCACTGAATTGGCTCAGTCCAAGTAATTGAAAATAGGGACTCGAAGAGCTTTCAGATGTCAAAAATTGATAAACATAAGCAGCTCCGCCCGTCCTTGATCGACCGACTTTTTGACGATAGTCCTCATGAATCGATAGACCAAGATAGAGGCCGCTACCAACAATTAAAAGATCTGCGCAACAGCGTACGCCGAGACCTGGAAGACTTACTCAATACCCGCTATCGGGTAGTCGCTCCAGATTCTAGCTACGAGCAACTGCAAAGTTCGCTTGTCAATTTCGGTCTGCCGGACCTGGCAACCGTCAACATTATTGATTTTGAAAAAAAGAAAGTCTTTACACGTGAATTAGAAAATATACTGCGAAAGTTTGAACCGCGCTTTAAAACCGTTCGCGTCGAATTCGTCGAAAATAACGATGACGTCGACCGAACCCTACGCTTTCGTGTCAACGCGACACTTTACGCAGACCCAGAACCCGTTGTATTTGACTCAATATTAGAACCAATATCTAGAACCCTAAGCGTGGAAGAATCCCAACATGGCCGATGAACTACTTCCCTATTACGAAAAAGAACTCGCGTTTATCCGCCAAATGGGGAGCGAATTTTCTAAAGAACACCCCAAAATTGCTGGTCGTCTAGGTATTAGCACAGACACCATCCAAGACCCGCATGTATCACGCTTAGTTGAAGGCTTCGCCTACCTAAACGCACGCATCCAACATAAACTCGATGATGACTTCCCCGAATTAAGTGACGCGCTTTTAAATGTGGTATTCCCGCATTATCAGCGCCCAATTCCATCCGGTGCAATTGTGCAGTTCACCCCTGATAGCCAGCAGCTCAGTGGCGCTCACACAATCGACAAAGATACTATTATTGAGACCGAGCACTTCCAACAAAACGAGCAATGCCGCTTTAAACTTTGTTACGACGTGCAGCTTTACCCCATCCGCATGCGCTCAGCCAAACTTATGGGAAGACCTTTTAGCACTCCAGGTTCCGCCAACATGCGCAACGCCAACGGGGTATTAAAAATATCACTGGAGTCCTTCGCGCCGGACATTACCTTTGCCGACATGAACTTTGACACCCTACGTTGTTTTTTGCGTGGGCAGGCGCAACACGTACACCCGCTATACCGCATGCTACTGAATGAATGTGTCGGCATCGTCATGTCAGCGCCGGATCAAAGCTGCCAACCCGTTCAGGTCGATTTAGCGACTCGCCCGATCGCACCTGTCGGCTTTGAAATCGACGAGGGTATGCTGCCCTACCCTAACGCTTCTTTTCTCGGCTATCGCTTATTAACTGAGTATTTTATATTTCCTGAAAAATTCATGTTTGTCGACTTTCGCCACTTGAGCCAGTGGATTCCTCAAGATACCGAAAGCCGTTTAGATATTTATATCTATTTAAAAAACACCGACGTCGAGCTAGAACACAACATCAACGCCAACAACTTTGCCCTCGGTTGCAGCCCTGCAATCAATTTATTTGCTCATCGTGCAGACCCTATTCGGCTTGACCATACACGCCCCGAATATCAAATAGTGCCAGACTCTAGGCGCCCGAAAGGTTTTGAAGTGTATTCCGTCAATAAAGTTGTCGGCTCAGATTCCGCTGGGAATACCCAAGATTTTTTGCCGTTTTATGGTTTTAAACACGAACACCGCGACAGTCAGTCACACGCATTTTGGTACGCCTCGCGGCGTAGTGCAAAATTAGGCCATGAAGAGCGAGACGACGGCACCAACGTATTTCTAAGCCTTGTCGATTTAGATTTTAACCCCAACTTACCAGACGATCGCTTTTTAAGCCTCGATTTAACCTGTAGTAATCGCGATCAACCCGCGAAAATGACTTACAATCTTGAGCACCCAAAACTACATTGTTTGGATTCAGCGCCGCCCTGCGAGAAAATTCGTTTTATTACCCAGCCAAGCAAAGCCGTAAGGCCGCCCTTACGTAATTTCGCGCGCTGGCGATTGATCTCCCACCTCAACCTAAATCATCTATCGCTAACAGGCGGTGGCAACGCCACCGAAGCTCTAAAAGAGATCCTGCGTTTATATGACTTTACCGACTCCTCGGTCAGCAAAGGCCTAGTCGAGTCCATAATAAAAGTCGAAGCAAAACAGATCAGCGCACCCATTACCATCGACAATCGCACCGCTATGTGTCGTGGCGTGCAAATTGAAATCACATTAAACGAAGCACAGCTTAGCGGCAGTAGCAGCTACGTCTATGCCACCGTACTCGAACATTTCTTCGCTTTGTATTGTTCGGTCAATTCGTTTTCTCGCGTATTAGTCGCAATCGAGAATAGAGAAGGTTATTTAAAAAAATGTCCAATGCGAGCAGGCGAGCGCGTCTTTCTATAGTTGAGCGGCTGACTCAACGGCCACAAGACTATTCCTTTCTGCAATGCGTACGCTTGCTGGAGCGTGCGGCAGTGTTCGCACATCGAGAAAAGACCTCGCGTGTAGAGGGTTCACTTGACGACAACGACCATACGCATGCACATGCCAACTTACCCGTCGCACGTTTTTCCCCGCCACAAAGCGAAGTTTTGCGTTTTTTTAGCATGCATGATCTTAATTTTCCGAGTAGCGAAGTCGAACGTATAGAAGCATGCCCAGAGCGCAGCGGGCAGTGGAAGGTATGGGTAAATATCATTGGTCTTGCTGGTGCGATGGGTGTATTGCCACGACACTACACCGAGCTCATTTTAAAACGTACCAAGCTTAAAGATCACACCATGGCGCATTTTATTAGCTTATTCGAGCACCGCACCACCTCCCTATTCTTTCAGGCAAGCGTAAAATACCGCTTACCCATAGAATATGAACGCGCCCAACTGTATCGCACTCAAAACGGTAAACCTTCTGCGCACACGCAAGCCCTGCTCAGCTTGCTAGGTTTAGGCAGCGACGCCTTACAACAGCGCCAAGCACTGCGTGACGAAACACTTATTTATTACAGCGGCTTACTTACCCAGCAAGTCAAAACACCGCTCGGGTTAAAGCAGATTATCCAAGATTATTTTGGTGTCCCTGTCAGTATCGACAGCTTTGTTGGTCACTGGCAAACCTTAATCGAGGATGTTCGCACGCGTTTACCGAGCAAGGCAAACCGCAGCGGGCAAAACATCTGCCTAGGTCGCTCAGCAATGCTAGGCCGGCGTGGCTGGTTTGCACAAGGTAAATGCCGCATTAAAATAGGCCCCTTAGACCGAGAACAATTTGACATGTTTGCCCCCGGTAGCAGCGCACTTAAAGCCTTGAACGCACTCACCCGTAGTTATTTAGGCATCACTCAAGATTTTGATTTTATAATCGAAGTTTGCCGTGCCGACGTGCCAGAGAAAGTGGTATTGTCACGGGGAAAACCGCCCATGCTTGCATGGAACGCCTGGTTAAGCGGCAAGCCCTCGACCAATAACAAACAAGATGAACTGCTTAGCATAGTCGTCTCATCTAAAAAGCAACATTAGCATGACTCGCCTCAAATGAGATTAACGACCAACGCGCGCTACAGCCATACGAGAACCATAACGGAAGCATATTTATGATTAATATTGACCTTAAATCTTTAGTGGGTCGACTCAACGACCCCTGTAAAAATGCCCTTGAAAGTGCCGCCGGCCTGTGTGTCTCGCGCACCCACTACAATGTAGAGATAGAGCATTGGTTGTTAAAGATATTTGAAATTCCTGGTAGTGATTTGCTCGCAATTTTAGAAAAGTTCGATATTAATCTAGGCCGTTTTAACCAACAGCTCAACCGCGAGCTTGACGGAATAAAAGCAGGCAACTCCCGCGCCCCGTCTCTCTCACCCAATATTGTCGAGATTGCCAAAAACGCTTGGATGCTCGCCTCCGTTGAATATGGGCATGCACAAGTTAGCTCCGCTCATATTATTGAAGCCGTCTTATTAGATGAATCCCTACGTCGCAGCAGCGGAATGAATACCGGAGAAATGGGTAAAATTACGCCGGAGTCATTGCGTAATGTTGTACGCGCAATCGTCGGCACCACCGAAGAGTCTTCCAATATGGAAGCCAACGTCAGCGCCCCCTTATCACAACTAAACGATGGTAACTCCGACAATTCTGCCAGCGGTGCGCCAAGTAAAACCCCTTCACTCGATAAGTACACCGTCAACCTAACGGAAGCGGCTAAGCAAGGCAAAATAGACGCAGTACTTGGTCGCGACCAAGAAATCCGCCAGATCATCGACATTCTTATTCGCCGCCGCCAAAACAACCCAATATTAACCGGTGAAGCAGGGGTTGGAAAAACCGCCGTTGTCGAAGGCTTTGCTTTACGCATTGTATCCAATGATGTACCCGAGCCCTTGCGCGGTGTTTGCATTCGCACACTCGACCTAGGTTTACTACAAGCAGGCGCAAGCGTTAAAGGTGAATTTGAAAACCGCTTAAAATCCGTCATAGCCGAAGTAAAAGCCTCGCCAATTCCAATTATCATGTTCATTGATGAAGCCCACACGCTGATTGGCTCAGGCGGTAAAGAAGGCCAAGGTGACGCGGCAAACTTATTAAAACCTGCACTCGCTCGTGGTGAGCTACGTACTATCGCTGCGACGACTTGGGCTGAGTACAAAAAATACTTCGAGCGTGATCCCGCTTTAACTCGACGCTTCCAAGTCGTTAAAATTGAAGAGCCTGATATAGAAAAAGCCATTGATATGATGCGCGCGATTGCAGGTGTACTGCAAAGTCACCATAAAGTTCGTATTTTAGATGAAGCCGTTATCGATTCGGTCAAGCTATCTAGCCGCTATATTACCGCTCGACAATTACCAGATAAATCCGTCAGTTTACTTGATACTGCCTGCGCCCGCGTCTCTTTAAGCCAAAGCGCAACGCCTGCCGCGATTGAAGATACCCGCCGACGTATTACCCAAAGCAACACTAATATCGCCGCATTGGAACGTGAAAATGCCACACTGGATAATTGTGCCGAAGAAATTACCAAGTTAAACAAAGAAAAAACGCGCCTAGAAACCTTGCTTGAAGTTCAGGACGCCCAGTGGCAACAAGAAAAAGAACTCGTCACCACCATACAAACACTACAACAGAAAATCGAAGATGACTTTCAAATTCGTCGTATCACCCCAGAGCAACTGTCAGAGACGCCACTAACACAAGAACAACAAGACAAACAGCTTAGCGATACAGAACTCGAAGATACCAAAACACAACTTCGAGACAGTATGTCTCGCCTAGAAGAAGTACAAAGCGAAGAACCACTGATACAAATTCACGTCGATAGCCAAGCGATCGCCGAAGTCGTCGCAAATTGGACCGGAATCCCCGTCGGCAAAATGGTATCTAACGAAATCGACGCAATTTTAAATCTACAACACGCCATGAAAGAGCGTGTCATCGGCCAAGATCACGCACTCGAAGCCATCGCCCAGAGCATTCGTACCTCCCGCGCAGGCTTAACAGACCCACGCAAGCCCATCGGTGTCTTCTTCATGGTCGGCTCAAGCGGTGTTGGTAAAACCGAAACCGCACTTGCATTAGCGGATATTTTATATGGCGGCGAACAAAATATCACCGTTATCAATATGTCCGAATTTAAAGAAGAGCACAAAGTTTCCATGTTGCTTGGCTCACCTCCCGGCTACGTAGGCTACGGCGAAGGCGGCGTATTAACTGAAGCGGTGCGACGCAAGCCTTATAGCGTTATACTGCTCGACGAAATGGAAAAAGCCCACCCTGGCGTACAAGATATTTTTTACAACCTGTTTGACAAAGGCACCATAAAAGACGGCGAAGGACGAGATATCGACTTTAAAAATACCGTCATTATCATGACCTCAAACGCAGCGGAAGAACATATCCGCGCCATGGTCGCCGCCTCCGGGGATGAGCGCCCCGATCCAGAAACACTGCTAGATAATTTCCGACCTAAATTACTACAGTACTTTAAACCCGCCTTTTTAGGCCGTACCACCGTCGTCCCTTACTATCCATTGGAGGACGAAGACATGATGAAAATATGCAAAATTAACATGCATAAAATCAAAAAACGCCTGCGCGAACACTACAACGCAAGCTTCACTTACGATGAAGACGTGTTGTTGCATATTGTTGCCCGCAGCCAAGAGGTGGATACAGGTGCCCGTAATATCGAAAACATTCTCACTCGCAGCATGTTGCCCGCACTCGCGTCGGAGTGTCTATCAAGAATGGCCTCCGGTGAAGCCATTAAGGAAGTGCACGTCAACGTCGATGAAGAAGGCACCTTTGGTTACCAGGTGAGTTAATGAGGAGCCGCTGTGTTTAATATCAAGAATTTGTTAAGCTTCTTTGGGTCGCTGCGCATTTATGCGCTAGCGGCGCTAACGTGTGTGCTCCTATTAGCAGAAGCCAATGCCCAAGTACGCACCTTAAAAACTGAAGCACAAGTGCTCACTGAGGCGGCAAACTTACAACATGATTACTTCCAATTAATTGACGATTTTTATCGGCAGGAAGCTAAAGTTTACCCACATCACCTTAGCTCCATACCTAACTCATCAGAGCAGTCATTGTTACCAAAATTACAAAGCCTGTTCAATGAGCACCAATCAAAACAGGAGCAGCAAGCCGCAACAACGCTGCTTGTTGCTCACCTCAGTTTTATTACCGAGCAAGCCATCGATCAAGATGTCAGCCCTTGGTTGCAACACTTCTTAGCCAAGGGTTTAACCAATAGCGCCCAAGCCGTAGCCAACCGAGTCATGGACTTAGGCGACGATGCTAGCCAAGCGAAGACACATTATTTATTAGCCAAATTCTATTTTGAACAAGGCGATTTAAATAAAGCCCAAAGCCACCTAACCCAACTGCCAGCAGAGCCCCCTTTAGATGTGGCCGAGCGTGATTATGCGACTTTGTTATTTGGCATTATTTTGCAAAAACAAAAGCGCCACCGCGACTCATTGAAATTCTACCAAAAAATTGGCGAAGACTCGGACTATGCACCCTACGCTAGACTCAACGAAGCCGTCGCATTTATCCGTCAAGGCTGGTGGACCGATGCACAGTTATCTATTGATAAAGCTCTAGCGCAAAAAAAACGCCTAAAATCCATGGGCGAAATAAAAAACCGTTTACTCATGGTACTGGCCTACTCACAGTTTCAAAACAGCTTTTACCGCAATGCGCGTGAGAATTTCCGCCAAATTGGCCTCAACAGTATTTACATGGAGCGAGCATTATTAGGCATCGGCTTATGCGCGCTCGCACAAAAAGACTATAAAGGCGCGACTAATGCATTTGAACGCCTACGTGCCAGCGGAAAACAATCACTTACGGTGTTAGAGGCCAACCTGATGATGCCCTACACCAACGACCACGCGGGCAAAATGGAACTCGCCTCCGCAGGGTATAGTGAAGCCATAGTGTATTTCGAAAATCAAAAACGCCGGATCGGTGCAAACCTCAATAATTTAACGCCCCTCGACCTATCGCAATACGCCGAATTGGCGATCACGTCACCGCCCGAATTTATTACCCACTCCGCAGATCGCCTATTTAATTTAAACCTCGATAATGCATCTGCGCCCTTAGCACGAAGCATTAAGCAGCTACGTATACACTATAAAGCCCTGCTCGCAGACTTTGCCGCAATTCACCTTAACAAAAGCATGATACAGGTGAATAGTTACCTCAGTCAGTCACAGTACGGTTTAGCCAAATTATATGACAACCAGAAATAGTCCCAGACATATGATCAGCCTACCCCTTTTAACAGCTTTCAGACGCGTAAGTGCCAAATACCTTTGGACACGGGCAAACGGCCTATTGTTAACAATTATTATCGCCGCCTGCGCAAGCGCCCCGACCGAGCAGGAATCATCAACCGGCGGAACCTTGGCCGATATCGACCTTGTCCGTAAACCCTCACAAGAAGTGCAAATTGTCGAAAACAAAAAGACCAAAAATAAAACGGCTAAAAATAAAAGCAAACAAAACGGCGCACCACAAAAAAACACTGAGCAAATTCGTCAAGCCTACGAGGCCTATGTCAATACCGCCGCGAGTAACGATAGATCTCGTAAAAAAGCCCTAACCCGCTTAGCGCAATTGGAGATGGACTTAAGCCTTTCGCTAAGTGGTCAAGAGGATGTTCAAAACGACTCTCAAGGTGGAAAGAAAAACCAACACGCCACTGATATCTCAGAACAAGCAGATAAGTCATTAAAGCGCACGATCGAACTATTAGAAACCACGCTACACGATTACCCTAAGGCCTCAGATAATGACCGAGTGCTCTACCAACTGGCACAAGCCTACGATAGCGTCGGCCAACATTACCTCTCAACAAACAGCTTAAAACGCCTAGTGAGCGAATTCCCACAATCCGATCACTATGCCGAATCACAATTTAGACTCGCCGAAGGCGCGTTCGTATCAGGCGATTATATCAGCGCCGAAGACGCCTATACCGAGGCCATACTCAGCACCGGAAATGAACAGTTTTACGAAAAATCGCTATTTAAACGCGGCTGGAGCCGTTACAAACAAAGTTTTTTTATGGAAGCCGCAGACGATTATTTGCGCGCAATTAATTATCACGAGTTTCAAGAATATGCCAAGCTAAGTGATAGCGACAAAGCACACTTTAACGAATACTTTAGAGCTTTAGGTTTAGCCTTTGCATACCAACACGGCCAAGTCGACGTTGCGCAACATTTACGTAAACACCCAAATTTTAAATTCGTATACGCCACTCATGCCGCCATCAGCGATATATTCTTAGTGCAAAGACGCTTCTCCGACGCCGCTCAAATACTCACAAAGTACACCGAGGCCTACCCCAAAAGTAAACGCCTCCCAGAAGCCGAGCGCCGAATCATAGCCGCGTGGAAAGACGGCCAATTTGGCGAACGACTTTACCTTGCCATCGAACGTTTTTATCAACTATTCCAAGCAAAAGCGACCTACTGGCAAGCACATGCTAACAGTGAACATTACGAGCTAACGCAAGAGAAGCTCCGTGATTACACCACCCAGATGAGTGCCTTTTACCATAAGAACTATCAAAAACGCGCGAAACAGGCCGACTTTCAACAAGCCAACAAATGGTATCAGCGTTACGTTAGGCACTTTACCCCTTACGCCCACAAAGACAATATATACGCCTTATATGCCGAATTATTACTCGAGGGAAAACAAAAAACCAAAGCCCTCGGCTTTTTTGTAAAAGCCGCCTACAACGACGATATCATTCTTGATAAACAATCCGCCTACACCACAATAGTGCTAACTGAAGAACTCCAGCGCGAAACTAAAGCCGAAGCACAAAATAAGTGGCGAGAGCAATACCTAAGCTATGCCCAGCGCTACCTTGAGCTTTACCCCGAAGACACCCATTCCAGCACTATCACAAAAGCCGCAGCGGAAAGCGCCTTTCGTGCAAAACAGTATGACACCGTCATTACCATGGCAAACTTATTACCGAACAAAACCGACTCTAGTATTCACTACACAATTGACTTACTCAAAGCACAAGCCCTGTTGGAAACACGCGAGTACAGCGATGCCGAAGCCGTATACCTACAACTGCTAGAAAGCCCAGAGCGCATACGCAAACAAGCTAAAAGTAAGCGTAAGACACTAGAGGACAGCGTGGCGCTAGCGATTTACCGTCAAGCCGAACAGGCGCACGAGGATCAGCAGCACATCCTAGCATTGCAGCACTACACCCGTATTGCCAAGCAATCCCCCTCCTCACCGCTAGCCGCTACTGGCATGTACGATGCCATAGCCATGAGCATGAAGAACGAACAATGGCGTCAAAGTATTGTGCTGATCCAAACCTTCAAACAGTCATACCCCAAACATAAACGCATTAACGATATCAGCAAGAGCCTTTCCGTCGCCTATTTAAATTCAGACCAAGAAGGCAAAGCCGCAGCCGAATTCGAAAACATCGCCAAATTCGAAGCCGATGTTGAAGTTAAAAAAGCCGCGCTTTGGCGAGCAGCCGAACTCTACGAAAACAAAAAACAAAGCGACCGAGCCATCCGCGCTTATCGCGAGTACGCACACAGCTACAAAAAGCCCTTCGCCCAAAGTATGGAAGCCATGTTGAAATTAAGCGAGCTTTACCAAGCAACAAAAGAACCTCAGAAAGCTTATTTCTGGCGAAATAAAATCCGCGTCGCGGATCAAAGAGCCACCGAGCGAGTCAAGACCGAGCGCACCACATACATCGCATCTAACGCCACGCTCACACTTGCGCGAAACGAGATGAAACGATTTAATAAATTAAAACTGAAAGCACCTTTCAAGAGAAGCTTAAAACGTAAAAAAACATCGATGCGTGAATCATTACGCTTATTTGGACAGGCCTCGGGTTACGCCATACAAGAGATCACCACCGAAGCAACACGCAGTACTGGTGACATTTACCTATCATTCAGCCAAGCTTTACTGGACTCTGAACGACCCGGCCATTTGTCTGAGCAAGAACTCGAACAATACAATATCTTGCTAGAAGATCAGGCCTTTCCTTTGGAAGAAAAAGCCATCGAGCTTTATGAGACTAATATGGCACGTACTCGCGATAACATTTACGACGACCACATAGCCCAGAGCTTAGCTCAACTAAAAGCATTATTTCCGACCAGCTACTCCCGAACAGGAAAGACCGAGGTGTACCGTGATTAACCCTATTATTAACGCCAGCAAACGGCTTTATCACACGGCGACTGTTGCGCTCATTATTTGCTGTCTGTTTTTAAGCGCGTGTCAAAGTACAGCACCAGTTGTTGTGGAAGCCCCCGTAGAAGAGCAAACCCAAGAGCCAACACCAACGATTTTAAGCCCGGCAGATCGACAAAACTATCGACACGCCCAAGAAAACTTAAATGGCGATAAAACCGCAATCGATCGCGCGCGCTCTAGCTTAAAACAATTGTCCAAGCGACATCGTCAGCATTTCGGTATTAAACTTAACTTAGCTACCGCCTACTATCGTCAACAGCAATGGGATGAGGCCGAGAAGTACTGCAACCAAGCCATGGCGATCAACAATACGCATCCGCAGGTACATAACTTAAAAGGCCTCATTGCCGTCGAAAAAAGAGGTATCCCTTTAGCCGAGCGAGAATACCTTATCGCCTTAACGCTTGACCCGGATTATGCCAATGCACATTACAACTTAGCCCTGCTCTATGATATTTACTATCAAGATATCAACAAAGCCTACTTGCACTATCTTAAATACCTAAACTTGGTGCCCGATGACGAGGCCGTAAAAGGTTGGGTCGAAAGATTAAAATACTCGGTAGATCAAAGTTAAGACTGTTAAGTTAAGACAATGGACATGCATCTCATGACTCGAAAAATTAAATTTATTTCAATAATTATAAGTACAGCCACGATACTCAGCCTAAGTTCCTCTGCTTTTTCCGAGAAACGTATTGAACTTGATAAAACCGTGATTAAAGGCAATACCGAACTCCCCAAGATGCTTTACATCATCCCCTGGCAGAAGGTATCAAACGATAAAAAAGCCCCACAACGCCTTGTACTACATAGCCTATTTGGCGACCTCTTTGACCCCGTCACCCCGCTAGCACCGGAACAACAGGTTTTAAGCCACTGATGTTTCATTAGTTTCTAAGAATTAAGAGCTCAACAAGCTTATAACTAAAGCACCATTTTCTGAACACTCTTTGTACAATTTCATCCAATGCCCCCTGCCTGTAACTGCTAAGGTGTAATTAAAGCAAGTAGACTTAAAGCAAGTAGAGATAGGGATCAACGATGGCAGTTAGAAGTACCAGTATTAGTGGCTGGAGTGAGTATTGCGCATCCTTATTCAAAGCAAAGCTGCCTGAGGGCGCTTCCGTTCATGCCGTACACAGCTGTATTATCGACGGTATACGACACTACGTACACGCCCCCGAACTACAAAATACAGACCCATCCTATTTCAAAAAGCTATGTAGCTTCGCCAAAAAAAATGGTGCTCGCCTTAAACCTGATCAACGCAACTACGACCAGACACACCCCAATTGTCGACGCGCACCGCTATTATCGGTATTATTTTTAGCCTTAGGCGTCAACGCCGATGTTGTCTATTCAGAAACAAGCGACGTAACCCTTAATTTAATTTCAAACGACGCTCACCAGCACACCGCCAGCGAACACATCGAAAAGACACCCGAGAACACCTATACCTACCCGCTCCCACAAACGGATTCCCGACAAGCCGCTTTAATACAACAGGTTTTAATGGATCATTACCAAGCCCAAAGTAATGACCCGAAAAATTTACGTGAAGATATCGCGGAGCTTGCGCATTATTTCGCCGCTTACCCAGAAGCACAAACCTTAATCAAGTCACTAGCCAAGGTTGATTGGTCATTAAAATACGCGCCGCACACCTACCAAACCGAGGTAAAAGGAACGCAGTTCTCAGTTGACGCTGTCACTGTGTATTTCGACCCACGATCAGGCGCCAAATTAAAGTTTTATAATAAATGCGATGTTAAAAAATCTTTTTGTATCGCCTCACCGGCGGATGCACTATTACACGAATTACTGCATGTAGAATCCATTTTACACGACACTGATCGCTTTTTAGCCGATGGCGGATTGGGTCAGCAGTTATACCCGCACAAACACGAGCGGGAGACGATCGAGCGCGAAAATGTGCTTTATAAGCAGATGACACAACATGATGACAAACCACGCCCTATTCGCAAAGAGCACTCCGGGCAACATGTATTAGTATCTTGCGTCACCTGCCTAGAGTAAACAAGTTCAAATAACACCCAATTAAACCCTATTAGAACCTCCTTAAACTGCAGTAAGCTCATTGAGAGGCACAATTCTTGATTGAAATTTATACAATTCTCCGACTTCAAATCTAGCAATTCTAATTTCCGCGACATATAAGTTAAATTTTCCAAGAAAAAAGCGTCGTAAGTCACAAAAACACATGCGAATACACGCAACATCCGACATCTTTTGCGCCCAAAACAACAAAGTATATATTATCTATATATCAATAGCTTAGCAGCCCTAAGACTCCAAAAATCGTCAAATTTTGCCCCAGCATATGGGGAGTTCCGCGCTACCCTCGCCCGCTTTCCATAACAAAAAAAAGGTGTTTTAATACGGCCAGCTTCCAAGAGTTAACAGGTTAAGGCAGTCATGCTGCAGCGGCCTACTGATGGCAGCAAGTATTCAAGTAGTGTACTTATTTAACAACTTTTCACAGGTGACATCTCGTTGCGGAACAAATATTCCAAAACCCGGTTTACCGAAAAAGTATTATAAGGCTCTACCAGTAATCTTATTTTTTACATCACTCGCAAGACACCACATCTAAATTAAAAGGAACATAAAATGATCTTTCTATTAGCCGACGGCATCGACGGTAATGCTACCGCAAAGGGTTACGAGAAACACATCCGCGTTGACGCATTCCAATTTGGCGTATCACGTATGGTAACCATGGAGCCTGGTAACTTGGCTAACCGTGAAGCATCTCGTCCAAGCTTAAGCGAAATCAGCTTCACTCACAAAACTGATAACTCAGCAACTGCTTTGTTTAAAGACGCTGTGACTGGTGCTGCTGGTAAAACTTTCATGTTCAAGTTCGTACAAACTGGTTCAGATAGCCTAGTTGAGTACATGAACTACACACTTACTGATTGTATCATTAGCGGTTACTCAATCTCTGCTGATGGCGACGGCGACCCAATGGAGTCAATCCAGTTGAGCTACGCTAAAATCGAAGTGTCTTACCACGATTACGATAAGACCAACAAAGGCGCAAGCAAGCAAGTGGTATTCTACGATCTTACTACTGGTACTCCAGGCTAAGTATCGACCACGCGGTTCTTCTGAACCAGCATGCGAAAAGGGCAGTTTTGGTCACACGTACCAACTGCCCTATTTTGTGTTTAGGCTATTAGCTAAAACAAGACCCGGTTAACGCACGGCTCCAGCTAAACCCATATAATGGGTTAACAAATTTAATGGTTAAACAGCAATAGTTAAGCCGCAATAGCTAAACTATCGCCAAATAATGGAATCTCGCTCAATGAGCATTACGCAAGAAAATAGGTCAATCGCAATCAGCGATTTTTCGCTCGGTACTGACGCACTAATATTAACGTCATTTAGTGGTAGTGAGTACATATCGGATCTATTTGAATTTCAGATATGCGTCATGTCTGAGAATCAGGAAATTGCACCTGACACCATCGTTGGCAAAAGCGGTACCGTCACCCTCCAAGACGAGCATCAACGCACTTTTCACGGTTTTATACGCGCATTTTCTTATGGCGAAATCAATAGTCATAATTATCGCGAGTACCGATTAACCATGGTGCCTTGGATGTGGTTTTTATCGCGCACAAACAATCATCGTATATTCCAAGAAAAGACAGCCCAAGATATCATCACTAAAATTTTTTCCGATTACGGTTTTAGCGATTACCAATATCGCGCTGCAGGCGGCGCCGTTCGCGAATACTGTGTTCAGCATAACGAGAGCGACTTACACTTTGTTTCACGTTTACTAGAAGAAGAAGGCATTGCCTACTATTTTAAGCATGAAGCAGGCAAACACGACTTAATTCTCGTAGATCAAGCCAACGCTTACGAAGATGCCCCTCAAACCGACCTAGAATACACCAAAGGCTCCTCGCCAAAAGAGCAAATTTCTCGCTGGCAGCGCAGCGCAAACTTCAAAAAAGGCCAGTGGACACTGAGCGATTATAACTTTCACGAGCCCTCTCGCAGGTTATACGCTAACACCACCACCACATCGAGCTTTGCTAATAATGCAAAATTCGAACATTACGAATACGCCGCCATGCATGACTTTGCCACAGGCGATCCAACCGCCCGTATTCGCCAAGAGGCCGAAGAAGCCGACATAGACACCATTAGTGCCACCAGCGATTGCAGTACCTTTTATGCTGGCGCCAAATTTAGACTCGCGAAACACGAGAGCAGCGCACAACAAGGTGAATATATCATCACAAGTATTCATCACGATGCTTACGATGAGTCACACAAATCCGAAGGCTCCAACGCCGGCAGCAGCTACCTTAACAACTATACCTGCATCCCGTCCGACGTACATTTTCGCCCGCAACAGCGTCACAAGCGACCTTACATGCGTGGGCCACAATCCGCCATCGTCACAGGTCCCAGCGGCGAAGAAATTTACGTCGATGCCATGAATCGCGTTAAAGTCCAGTTTTATTGGGATCGCGACGGCGTGCAAGACGAAAACACCACCTGCTTTATCCGCGTCATGCAATTTTGGGCTGGCAACGGTTGGGGCAGCTCGTTTATTCCGCGTATAGGGCACGAAGTCATTGTCGATTTTATTGATGGCGATCCAGACAGACCCATTATTACCGGTACGGTATACAACGGACGCAACAGTCCACCATTTGGATCTAAAACACAAAGTGGTATCCGCACTCGATCCAGTAAAAACGGCAGTGGCCAGAACTCCAACGAGCTTCGCTTCGACGATGCCACAGGTGCTGAGCAAATTTATGTGCACGCCGAAAAAAACCTAGATACAGAAGTCGAAAACGACGAGACTTTACTGGTTGAAAACGACCGTACAAAAACTGTCGTTCACGATGAAAACTCAAATATCCAGCACGATCGCAATAAAACCGTCGACAATAACCAGACAGAAGTTATCGGCAAAAACAAAACCATCGACGTCGGTGAAAATCACGCCGAAACTATTGGTAAAAATGTCCGTATTACCGTTGGTGAGAACCACGAAGAAAGTATCGGTAAAAACTCCACAATAGACGTTGCTGATAACCATGCATTTAGTGTCGGTAAAAACATCACAATCGACATTGCCGACAACCACACCGAAAGCGTGGGTAAAGACATGACGATCGACGTTACCAAAAATTTATCCGAAACCGTAGGCGGACAATACCGCGAGACCGTGACCAAAGAATACCGTTTAACGGCTAAGAAAATTGCACTAGAAGCCGATGATGAAATACTATTTAAAACTGGCTCAGCCAAAATTTTAATGAAATCCAATGGCGACATTACCATCCAGGGCGCCAACATTAACGTGAAAGGTTCAGGCAATGTCGTCATCAAAGGTAGTCAAGTTAAAGCGAACTAAGTCAAACAAGCGTTCGGCAGTTAAAACTACGATAGCCAATACTGCCACAACATATTGAGTACAAACAAAGAGTGCAAACAAAAGGTGATATATGAGTGACAAACAATTTACGCACTCACCCGAAGAATTAACAAGCTCAGAGTGCGCCTTACCTGCGCCTTTGCGACACGACCTTACGATTGCAACGCTTTGTGGTTTTGATAGCAACGGCTCCCCCCTGGTTAAATCACCCGATAGTACCAACTCACCTATCACCGCAATCGCAACTATCAGCCTTTCACAACAACATATTGGCCGCCAGTTGGCGATGATGTTTATAAACGCTGACCCTACTCGCCCAATTATTATCGGGTTAATTAATAACCCACTCGAAGACGCTATTCATCTAGCCGAGAAACAAACAGAAGTAAACCCAGCGCATAGTCACCACGATGACGAGCAAAAAAACCAAGCCAATATCGCTTTCGTTGACGGGAAAAAAACCGAAATCATAGGCGAAGAAGAAATCGTATTACGCTGTGGAGAATCCAGCATTACACTTAAAAAGAACGGCAAGATACTCATCCGTGGTAAATACATTGTTAACCAAGCGACAGGCCTCAACCGTATTCTTGGCGGCTCAGTACAAGTGAATTAACGCCTTATGGCTCAAACTGGTTTATACCGGCAACAGATAAAACCGCCCTCGCTATGATGCAACTCATTAACAAAACGCCTTTTGCCTCGCAATTGTTTGTCATGCCTAATATTCAAGGCATAGACACCCTGCACACCCTCGTAAAAGCATCCTTTAATATTGGCTCGCGCTGGACATTAGCAGACGAACAAATTCCCCCTCAATCGGGCGATGAATATTGGGATGACCCCAGTAACTCCAGTTTAAAACACCCCAATGAATTTCACCAGGGAAAGCCCTTCACTGATATTAATATCATCGGCCAAGCCTGCGCGCCAGACTATGTCCCCACCAAACAAATTGACGTGGGTGTTTCCGTCGGAAATATTCAAAAAGTCCTGCGCGTCTTTGGCAATCGCTATTGGAACAATGGCTATATTAGCCCAGCAGAAAGCTTTGAATCCTTATCGCTAAGCTACGAAAATGCCTTTGGCGGCCAACACCTTGTTGACGGGAAGATAAAATCGCTGGAACGACGAAACCCGGTAGGCAAAGGTTATCGTGGTAAGCAAACACGGACAGAAATGCACGGTCAAGAACTGCCTAACATTGAAGACCCCAAACAGTTAATTCAAGACATCTCGCATCGCCCCGAACCCGCAGGGTTTGGCTGCCGCGCGCCACATTGGATGCCGCGCGCCAATTTAGGGGGCACTTATGACGAGCACTGGCAAAGTCAGCGGGCACCTTACCTCCCGACAGACTACAACCCACAATTTCAAAATTCAGCCTCACCCGGCTTAATATACCCCGCTCACTTACTGGGTAACGAGCCGGTAAAAATAGTTAATATGCACCCAAAAGGGGTCGTCCAATTTACACTGCCTGCACTTAGCCTCCAAGGGGTGGTTCTCGTCGGCGGACAAGGGCCCGAAAAACTTCGCTTTGCACTGGAGACCTTAACCGTCGAAGTCAGCGATCTAATCTTACGTATAACCTGGCACAGCAGTTACACCCTAGGCAACCGTATTGCGAACGTTCGAGAAGTTCAGGTCAACCTCAATCGAGGAGCGGCTCAAGCCTAGTGCGCCAAGAGCCGATTTATTAATGAACCCACACATAGTATTAATGAACGCATACATAAACAGCCGTAATCCTTAACCTATGACTAACACTGCGCCTTTAAAAAAACGCAAACGCGCCAACCCGTTTGCCCAACTCATTGCCACACAAGTTGATGAGGCCTCATCTCTTTGGCTTTTGCGTTCAGCCGCCACCAAGCAAGCCCACCATAACCAGGCCAGTTTGCATAAACTCGACACCCGAATCAACAAACACATCAGCGCCCTGTTACTCCATAGTGAAGACGCATGGACAGCCGCGTTTAATACCGCACAAGACGGCTTCCCTAGTGATGTTTTCATATTAATTATTCTGGCTTTTATTAGCGGTGATGTGAAAAAGATACAACAAGCCACCGAGGTCGCCATACTTAGCACCGCACATATCCAAAGCGCCTCCTCCGCATTAACCTGGCTGCCCAATAACACCACAAAAAGCTGGCTAAGTAAATTTCTTGCAAGCAAAGACTTACGGCACAAACAACTCGCATTAACCATCTTAAGTGTTAGACGTATCAACCCCGGAGACTACCTTGATCAATTACTCAATCGAGATGATTGCATTGAGGACAAAGCACTTTACACGCGCGCACTGCGTTTAACTGGTGAGTTAAAACGTCACGATTTACAAATTGCTATTGCACGAGGGATGGGCGCTGAGGATGAAGAAATCGCATTTTGGGCCTACTGGTCTAACATACTCAACGGCGGACGAGCTGCGCTCGAAAAACTCACAACCATTGCAATGCAACTTGGGTCATTACAACTAAAAGCCATTGATATTCTGTTAAGAATACTACCCCCAAATGACGCCCGAAAGTGGATCAGTAAACTCTCAGCCCAGCCTGATCAGTTCCGACAATTAGTGCAAGCATCCGCAGCTCTCGGAGATCCGCAAGTCATTCCCTGGCTCATTAATAGTATGAAAACACAGTCAAATGCACGCATTTGCGCCCAAGCATTTACCACTATTACGGGTATCGACTTAGAAGAACAGGCGCTCACTAGCGAAGTTCCCAGCCTCGAAGAACGTATCGCGGCGGAGCCTGAGGACATGGATGAAGCTTTAAAAGACGAGCACCTGCCTTGGCCCGACGCAGAAAAAATTGCAGCCGCCTGGCAAGGCTGGCAAGGCGGTTTTGTCAATGGCACTCGGTATTTACTTGGTCGCCCAATAGACGCGACGCATTTGCAATCGGTCTTAAAACACGCAAACCAGTGCCATCGCCACGACGCAGCACTTGAGCTTGCCCTGCTAAACCCGCAAACAATATTACCTAATATCAAAGCCAGTACCTGTAAAATGATAATCCCGAATCACGCCTCTCATCCGGGGTCTTCAGCATGAACACATTAAGTAAACTGCAAGTGCTCGGCTCAGGCATTATAAATCCACTAGGTTTAGGTGTTGAAATGACCGAGGCCAATATCGCCACCGGCATCAGCGCATACGAGATGGTTGACGTATTCGATGAGCCCCACAATTTATTGCGCATGACCACAGTGCCTGAAGTGGCCATCAACCAAAATAAACCCGTCGACTGTGGTGATGACCTAGACGACCGGCAGGCGCGTATGCTTACATTAGCTGCAGCCGCTCTCGATAATTTATCCTGCCCCCTACCCGACGGGCCACTCGCATTGTTTTTAGCTGGCCCCGAAATTTACCTCGACCGCCCTAGCATAAATAAAGTTTTTTTCGATAATTTGAACTCACATAGCGGTGATGCTTTTGACCCCAGCTGCAGTCGTATACTTAACACCGGACGCGCAGGCGCCATCGAGGCTATCGAAACCGCTTTTCGCTACTTAGAGAGTAGTGGCGCACAGTATGCGCTTGTCGGCGCTGTAGACAGTTTCTACGATTACCGTACCATGTTAT
Organism: Alteromonadaceae bacterium; assembly: GCA_002746115.1. GTDB lineage: Bacteria > Pseudomonadota > Gammaproteobacteria > Pseudomonadales > Cellvibrionaceae. The sequence continues at coordinate 39,558 of NVXL01000006.1, read as the reverse complement.
ATTTATCCGAGAAACGTCGCTTGTTAACATCCCAAACGATGGACGGTTTTGCTCCCGGAGAAGGTGCCGCATTTTTGTTACTTCACAGCCCCGGCACGACTAGCAACACCACTAACAATGCCGCAAGCGATACCAATAAAAAGCCAAATATAGCTGAAATACACCGCCCCGGTTTAATGTTTGAAAAAGGCCACCTTATGTCAAAAGAGCCGTATACAGCAGAAGCGTTAGCCAAAGCAATGCAGCAAGCCTTGTCGGCCTGCCCTCACCCAATAAGCACTATTTTTAGCTCACAAACGGGAGAGATGCACTACACAAAAGAATTAAGCGTGGCTTTAATTCGCTGTGGCCAATCACTCCAACAAAACCCCAAGGTTATAAGCCCTGCGGAGTATTTTGGCGATTTAGGGGCTGCATATGGCCTCGTGGCCACCGCACTTGCGGCCTCAAACACGAATACAGCTCCTGCATCACTGGTGTATTGTTCATCCGACTCAGGCCAAAGGGCAGCGCTCTGCGTTGCAAAACATTAACAGGAGTTTTTTATGGGTCGTAGCGTATTTGCCAATAGCAGGAATTTCAGCCATAAAGGCAGTGGCGACAAATCCCTTTGTACCGCGCCGGACGTTTGTAAAACGCCGATAGGTACATCTACCCCACCGATCCCCTACTTTGTCGTTAGCCAAGTCACTAAACTCGCCGACGGTTCTTCCACCGTCAGTATCGAGGGCAACCCAACCTCACTTGCAGGCTCCAGCCACTCCAAATGCTCAGGGGATGAACCCGGCACAGCCAAAGGCGTTTGCTCTAGCAAAACAACAGACGAAACAAAGTTCACCAGTTATTCATTCGATGTGAAATGCGACGGCGAAGGTGTGGTTCGCGCATTCGATACCAGCACAATGAATAAAGTAAATACCATCGGTATGGTATTAGGCAGCGTGACCTCGCCAAGTATAATTGTCGATGAGCAGGTCGACCCTTGGGAACCAGAAGAAGTTCCTCCATGGTTAAAAATCAAAGCCAACTACGATGACCCCTGGAATACACCAATACCAGCGGAGAACGTTAAAGTCACCGTCAACGGCGAGGTAGTTGCAGAAGATATCACCCTAAATGAAGGCGAAGGTACCAACACCATCGCCTACCTCAGCGACGAAGCTAGCTCCACAGCGGATGAGCCTGGCGTTACAGTACTTACCGACATTCCGGCTGGCCAAGCCGTTGTTGAAATTGTTCGTGAGTCTGGTATTGAGCAAGACATTAGCGATCAGAGAGCATCGATCGAAGCCTTGCTCGATGGTGCGTACCGAGCAACTGTAAAGGATATGAAAGGCTTTCAGGAGCAGTGGGACGACTACGGCTATGCCTCCGTGTTGCTTAGCTTACAGTACGGTACAGCAGAAGGCACCATCGGCTGGGTAAAAGATCAAGGCGACCTATTCGAAGCCGAAATTTGGCAAAGTTTGGGTAATACTATTAGCGACGCAACAGCCGCGGCATTCGATTATGCCTCAGATTATGCCTCGGATACTTACGATAATATTGTCACCTCTGCTAACGAAGCTTCGGATTGGGCCGACGAAAATTCAGAAAACCTAAGCAACTGGACCTGGTGGAGCAAAAAAGTTCAAGATGGTGTTGACGAAGCTTATGCCGCAGGTGGCGAGCTTCTAGATAGCACCCAAGAGCATATCGATAATGCGATGGATTTTATTGGGGAAAGCATTGAAATTGCCAATAAACTAATCAAGCATCAAGAGGCTATTTTAGCGCTTCCCGAACATATCGCCGCCGGTAGAGCCGATCAGGTTGAGCTGTTTATTGACAATGCACTCATGGACATTCACCCCGAAATAGCGCAGGAAATTAAAAACAACCCAAATTTTCACTTAGTATTAGAGCTAATCGCAGACCACGATGCCGCTCTCACATTTATCGCTTACTTACAATTAATTTTCGAGGCCGTACCGCCAAATTTTTACTCGCACATGGTTGGAAAAGGCGGCGCCTACGTTGCTATTGAGCTAATTCTTACAATACTCCTAGCCTTTCTGTCTGCGGGGTCAGGCGCTGCGGCCAGAGTAGGAATGCTAGCGGCCAAGTTTGCAGCGATGAGTAGCAAAGCTGCAAAAGTGGCAAAAACAATAAAAAGAGCCGAAGCTGCACTTAATGCTTTTGTTAAAAACATCGAGGACATCGAAAAAGCAATCGAAAAACTCACTGACCTATCTCGCCTATTAGCAAAGGCCAAGCGAGGAGGTATCGTATCCAAAACACGAACACGCAAAACTGTTACGATTAAGAAGAAAAACAAACAAAGAGATAAAAAGTGCCGAATTTGCGGCCAAACAGAACACACCACCCCACGCAGCCTTAATGGCGAAATCAAATATGTATAAGGTCAAATAACATGGGATCACAAGACAGCGGTGAAAGCGATTTCGTCAACGGCACTATTGAGAAAAAGGGCTACAGGAAACGCTGGGTTAGGCGAGTAAAAATGATACCGGGACACCCTTTCAACGAAGGCGTGCACATGGATACTCATCATATAGTGTCTGCGGAGTCAGTCAACGTATCAAGACTTGGCGAGATTTTAGTCAAAAAAGGTTACGACATTAACCAGATTAAAAACCTAGTTGGCTTTCCTGCGACGCTTCCCGGGGCCTGTCAGCTAAGAACACAACTACATCGTGGCGACCATACCCACTCTAGACCCAGCGAACGCCCTTATCACGATTACGTGGCAAGCATACTTAAGAAAAAAAAAGTAAAGCTTAAGAGTTGCTATGGAAAAACAAAAATTAAAGAGGATGACAGTGAGGTTCACAAGCTCCTCGACCCAATTAGTAAAGATGTTTTATTTGAGATAAATGCATTCGAAATACCATTAACGGCTATTTTTGAACATTTTGAAGACAGTTCAACAGCCATTGGGTGCGCAAATAAGTTTGATGTAAATCCCGCAAAAGGGGCTAAAATTCGCTGCTTACATGGACGAAAACACCACCAGTCGCCAACAAACGATGGCATCGACTTCCGCTATCAGGATAGCAATGCTCGTGGAAACAAAAAAACCATCACTTACACAGACAAATGGGAACCCAGAGTAGGAATATGAACAAATACGAAGATCAATACTACATTGTATTTAAAAAATACGACGAACATACCCTATATTTAGCGTCTCTACAAAAAACAGCTGACCGAGATTACGAATACGAAAAACTCGACTTGGGCGATGAACCGCTGTACTTCGAAAACGCATACAAAGAACAGGATAAGACCAACCCAAGCCCTAAAAAGATAGGGCAATTCCATATGAACATGGACCTTCTTATTGTTCACAATGAGATCCGCGAAAAATTAAAAGACTTCAAAATCGATAACTTCCAGTTATACCCTTCAGTCATTATCGACGATGAGGGGCAGCTCCATGACAACTATTGGTATTTCAGTATCTATAAAGAATTTGACTGTGTTGACTATGAAAATTCAGAAATAAGAAATTACGAAGAAAATGTCGATGATCACAAAATCAGGAAATACATATTCTCCGAAGAAGCAATGGACAACATCCCTGAAGAGCGTCGCTTAATCTTTAGGCCGATGAACATGAACATAGGCCATACCATCATCCATAAAAAAATAGTAAATATATTCAAACAGTTTGATACATCCGCGCTCAACCTCGTTAAAGTTTCCGAATGGCATGCGGGAACGCAATTCAGGTAATCTAAATATCTAAATATCTAAATATCAATTCCGGTTCAGGCTAGGCGGTCAAAAAATCAACTACCGAAACCAAATTCCCATATTCTTGAATCGTAGAATCTGCGGAATCACTTAAGCATACACAGATTTAAAAAGATAAACATCTGTATGGAAAATTTTAAATATGAGCACATACGAAGATCAGTACTACATCGTATTTAAAAAGTACGATGAGCACACATTATATTTAACTGCCCTACAAAAAACAGCAGATTGAGATTACGAATACGAAGAGCTCAATTTAGGCGGTGACCCATTATATTTCGAAAACGCGCACAAAGAGGAAGACAAAAAAAATTCAATCGAAAGAAAGTTAGGTATGTTTCATATGAACATGGACTTACTCATCGTCCATAAAGATGTTCGAGAGAAACTAAAAGATTTTAAAATCGACAATTTCCAGCTATACCCTTCTATTATCATTGACGATAATGGGAAATTTCACGAAGACTATTGGTATTTCAGTATTCACGAAGAGTTTGACTGTATTGACTATGAAAATTCTCAAATTGTCGAGTATGAAGAAGACGCAGACGATCATGCGATGGAAAAATATGCTTTTATGGAAGAAGCAATGGACAGCACCCATGAAGAAGCACGATTGATTTTTAGGCCTATGAACACGGATATCGGATATACCTTCGTCCACAAAAAAATAGTCGACATATTTAAGCAGTTTGACGTATCTGCGCTCAACCTAGTTAATGTTTCCAAATGGGTAGACGGTCAGCAATTCAAATAACCGAATCATCCAAACCTCAATCCTGATTCAGGCTAGGTGTCAAAAAACATCTCGAAAATGGGTCATGTGTCCCCTTAAGACACCAACGACGGCAATAAACCTTCAATACACCTAACATCTAATGGTTTATTAATAAACATATTAAACCCTAGATCCGCATAGTTTTGCTCACTTACAATATCGCTCGTAGCAGACATACCCACTACCGATATATTGGCGTCTTGGGCTCGAATAACATTTAAAAGATCCACACCAGTGTGCTCAGGCATACTAATATCCGTGAACACCATATCATATAAATGGATACAGCGATTCACTTCAATAATTGCATTTCCCGAGTTAGAAAATTGCTTTGTTTTATGCCCCAAGTGATGGAAAAACTCGCATAAAAACTCCGCAACACTCTCATCGTCATCGACCACCATAATAAGTTTACTCTCTATTGGCAAATGATTTTCCACCTTGCTAATAAGATCCTCTGGAAATTCGCCCACCGGTGCTTCTTGAAGCGGTAACAGCACCGACATACAGGTGCCTACGCTCACCTCTGACGCAGATTCGTCCACCAACAGATGGCCGCCATAGGAATGTGCCGCATTGTTAACCAGAGCCAAACCCAAGCCCGACCCTTTTCCTTGGGCTTTAGTCGTGAAAAACGGATCGAAAATTTTAGACAAATGCTCCCGCTCCACACCCGCGCCGGTATCAGAAACACTTACCACCACAAAATCTTCACCAATACTTTCGTGGCAGGCGACACACTCAACAGGATCAAAATAACGTTTTTGACAGGCGATAGAAATTACTCCCTTTGCCCCATCCCCTCCGCACTCAACAACTGCATCACGGGCATTTACCACCAAATTCATTATAACCTGTTGAAACTCACCTTCATCAAAACGAATATACAATCCCTCTGACACATCACATTGCAAGCGAACATCAATCGTGGCAGGTATCAGAGGACGCAAAAAATCAACGTACTTATGTAACACCTCAACAGGATTAAATACCCGAACGCATAAATCACTCTTGCGTCCAAAATTTAACATGCGCCCTGCTAATGCCTGACCTCGCTCACCCGCTGACTTGATAAAGCCAAGATAGCGTTCTATTTTATCCACTTTATTTTGTGCCAAACTTATTTCAATTAACTCCGCATACCCAATCGAAGACGTTAGAATATTATTAAAGTCATGAGCAATACCACTCACAAGACGACCAATTGCTTCCATTTTCTGCGACTGATAGAGCGCCCGTTGTAAACGTGACTTTTCTTGAAACGCGAATTTACGCTCCGTAATATCCGTGCCAATTGAAATGTAGCGATCAACAAATCCATCTTCATTTAAATGCGGCACCACGGTAAGTTGCAACCAATACAGATCACCCGCTTGATTACGATTACTGATTTCACCGTACCATACGGATTTGGTAGTCAAAATACGCCAAAATTCCAGCCAAAACTCCTCACTATGAAAACCCGAATTGACAATTTTGTAGTCCACACCAACAAGCTCACTGAAGGCATACCCCGAAATTTCGCAGAATTTTTTATTCACATAAAAAACACGACCATACTCATCAAACATACTAACAATTGCATGGTGATTAAGGGCTGACTTCCCGTAATTCAGCTCAGCATAAGCGGTTTTAAGATCCGTTAAGTGGCGCTTCTTCTCGCTTACGTCCTCAATGCAACCCACCAATTTAACCTCGCCGTCAGTAAGCGGTATGAAAACTACGTCACTATATATAGTTTTGGCCGGCTCATCGTCGTTGGTAATTCGGAGCTCCAAAGCCCAGGGTTTAGAATCTTTTAGCGCAAGAGTAATGGCCGTCCAGATAGTCTCGCTATCCTCATCAACGACAGTATGAAACATTCCATATAAATCGTTAGGTTCAAAACCCAGGTCATAGCGAAGAATGATGCCGATCTGAGGGGTTAGATGGAGCCTCTTTGATGCGGGGAAGTATTCCCAGCCACCCACCGGGGTGACATTGCAAATATGCGCGTAGATATCACATAGGTCTGGCAGGGTAATCTCGCTCATGAGAAGAGTGCCTTAGGCTGTATTTGCATAACACAAATCATGCAATCACATTGATCAGTTAATGGTATAAAACTTATCAAGCTTATATAGACACATAATTTTTAGCACACCCGGATCGACGTTGATGAATTCAGCTCTCGGCGCTCCCGGAGATCGGGTTCGAGTCAAAGCAAAAAGCACACCTAGAGCACTACTATCGATATGACGACAATTGCTAAAATTATAGGTAATCATATTGTTGCCGCTCATCAAGCCCCTAGCTTTTTGATACCAGTCAAGACAGGCGGGGAAGACAAATAGTTCTTCGATACCAATAGAGAGCTGATCACATTTTAAATCTAAATCATTCATGTATTTAGCCATCTAATTAAATATCAAAACATGTTACAAAACGACGGAGACATCACGACAAAAAAAAGAGTATTAAGCCTTGAGTATAGCCCCCATTCAGCACACTGCAAACAAAGCTGAAAGCATATAACTCTTTAATGCGTAAAGGGTTATATCTATAGATAAATACTTAAGGCTTAACATTTGGCAGTTAACATTCGACACGACAAACCGCTATTCCTTATAAACAATCTAAATTAACAAGCAGCACTACTATTATTTATCTTTAGATGTGTTCGCAAAAAACGACTCAATGGAGTCGCGCTCCCACATGGCATCTTGATAGCCCAGCTCCATCAACTCGTGACAATATTCATGTGCAAACAATAAATAACTTGCCACGGCTGAGCCGTCACCACGAGCGGTAGCCCCAGTCGCACCAAGAAAAAACCGTAAACTCCGAGGCAAATTGCGTATTTGTCGCCCAGCAATTTTATCTAGCGGTTTAGACGGCGAGATAATTAAAGTATCGACTGGACGTAAGGGCTTAAGCTCCTCTCGCTCACGTTCAGGTATACAATTCAGCAAGGTATTAGCTCGTTCTAAATGCTCGATGTCGCCTTCTAGAGAGTCGATAAATGCCGAATTAAACATTTGCCCAAGCACTTGAGCAATTGACGGAGGGCGTTTGGACGGAACTTTTTTCCGGTACTTCCAATGCGCTGCAGCATGCCGATTGCCACTCACACCAATTACAAAAACACGATCAGCACCTAAATGCAACGCGGAGCTAATCGGTGCCATTTGCCGCATCGCGCCATCACCGAAAAATTCGTGATTTAAACAAACGGCAGGAAATACCGCCGGAATAGCCGACGAGGCAAGCAGATGCTCGACAGTGATTTTTTCTGGGGTGCCTACACGACGAAAACGACGCCACCCTTCTAGATCGGGTGCGCCTTGAAAAAAACTCACGGACTCCCCTGAGCTATACCCTAAAGCGGTAATACTTAGTGCACGCAATACGCCTTGATCAACGCGCCTCTGGATATTAGCAAAGGGAATAAATTCTTCAATTTTTCCACGCAGCGGTGAGTTATCAAGTAAGGCGACGGATTTACCGCCGCCAACCAAGCCTTCATGGAACAAAGATGCCCCTGCTTGCCCAAGACCTGAGAGCATCGCCCCCCAGCCCGTTTTAAAGACATGATTGACTTCAAGACTATTCCAAGTATTGGCAAGATCTCGACTCGCTTGGCGAAAACTCCCGGGGTGAGCCGCCATAGCTGCCGCATTTATGGCTCCGGCAGACGTACCACAAATAATAGGGAAAGGATTATCGAGAGCAGGCAAGATATCGGAAACCGCTTGTAATACACCGACTTGATATGCGGCTCGAGCACCACCACCGGAAAGAATAAGCGCATTAGTTGACATAAGTATCTGATCTAAGTTATTACATTCAGCTTAGTCAACGAGTAGTTCCTTTGCTGATCTATTTATCTAAATACGGCGACATTCAAAGCAGTCAACTAGCCCGCGCGCAGCTCACGTCGCAATATTTTACCGACATTCGATTTAGGTAAGCTCTCACGAAACTCAATTGTTTTAGGACGCTTATAGCCGGTGAGGTTTTTCTTGCAATACGCTTTGAGCGTCTCAACTGAAACATCATCGTTTTCAGGGACAACATAAGCGATAACAGCTTCACCTGTTTTTTCGTCGTGTACCCCCACCACAGCAGCTTCTACAACATCCTCGTGCATACTCAACACACCCTCGACCTCATTAGGGTAAACATTAAAACCCGAGACCAAAATCATATCTTTTTTGCGATCGACAAGACTATAGGTGCCATTGCCATTAAGCACTGCCATGTCGCCGGTTTTAAAATGGCCACTAGGCAAAAACACTTCTGCATTTTCCTCATCTCGCCGCCAGTATCCTGACATCACTTGTGGGCCACGGACACATAACTCCCCAACCTCCCCTGCTGCCACCTGCTCACCTAACTCATCAATAAGCATAATATGGGTATCCATTAAAGGCTTACCTATCGTTCCAAGCTCATTGGAGAGCGGCGTATTACCCGTCACCACGGGCGAGGTCTCAGACAAACCGTAACCTTCGCAAATGGGAATACCTGTCAGCTTATACCAAGCGTTAGACGCGTCTTCAGTAAGCGCCATGCCTCCGGCGGAGGATACTTTTAAATGTGAAAAATCAATTTCCTTTACTCTAGGAAAACGACAGAGCGCAACGTACAAGGTGTTAATCCCTACGAATGCGGTAAATTTAATCTGCTTAATGGCATCAACTAAGGAATTTAGATCCCTAGGGTTGGGGATAAGCACGTTTAACGCACCAGCACAAAATGATGTTAGAGCATGAATCTGCAAGGCGTAAATATGGTACATCGGAAGGCAAGCAATAAAAATTCCGTTTTCCTCGATAAATGCTTCAGGCGTCATGCTATACACCTGCCATACATTGCTGGCGAGGTTCCCGTGACTTAGCATTGCGCCCTTCGAGACGCCAGTCGTACCACCGGTATATTGCAATGCGAACAAGGACTCCCGTGTTTTTTTAAACGGCTTAGGAGGAAGGTGTTGGATCCCTGCAAAACATTCACGAAGAGGCAGTGCGTTTTTAAAGCGGTATTTAGGTACCATTTTTTTAATATTTTTGACGATGAAATTAATCAGCAAGCGTTTTGGTGTTGGATGTAAATCTGCAATTTCCGTCACGATGACGTGATCAACTGAGGTTTGCTCAATAATTTCAGCCGCGTTATAGGCCACGTTCGCTAGCACCACTAAGGCTTTCGCCTCGCTATCACATAGCTGGTGCTTAATCTCTCTTGGGGTATAAAGCGGATTGGCCATGACCAACACTAGGCCTGCACGAATAGCAGCGTACATCACCACGGGTAGTTGCAGGGTATTGGGCAACTGAATCGCAATGCGGTCACCCGGCTCAAGGCCTAAGTCATGACTGAGGTAACTGGCAAAACGAGCGGAGAGTTGATCCACTTCGAAGAATGTGAGGCTGTGCCCCATGCAACTATACGCAGGCCGATCAGGATATTTTTTAAACGTATCTTCGACCAATTCAACAACGGTTTCATAGCGTGATGGTGCGTTCAAAGCCAAGCTCCTGCCGGTGGTTATAATAGATAAATTAGGGCAACTCAAAAACGTGTAAAATACTTACCTAAAGTATCACCAGTACCTATTATACATTTTGGTATGACAGGTATCAGTATGACACAAGTAGGTATAACACATTCTGTAGAGCACATTCCGTAGAACACACTCTTTAGAACAATGCTCTTATCTAGAATTCATCCAACTCAAAACTCATTATACTTTTACCGCCAGCTTTAACAGTCCTAACTAAGCCCTCGGTACGAGGTAAGACACGCTGAAAGTAAAAACGCGCTGTTTTAATTTTTGACTGGTAAAAAGCCTCGGACGATTGATCGCTGGCTAGGGCCGTTTGAGCAGCTCTCGCCCAGAAATACGCAAAGGTCACGTAACCTGAGAACATCAAATAGTCCACTGACGCAGCGCTTACTTCGTCTGGGTTTTCCATAGCGGCCAAACCAACATGCATAGTAAGATCGCCCCATTCTTTATTAAGCTGAGCGAGCGGCGCTATAAACTCTTTAAGCGCTTCATCTTCAGCGTGAGCTTTACAAAATTTATGGATAATTTTGGTAAAGCGCTTTAGCGACTCGCCTTGGGTGAGCAATACTTTTCGCCCCAAAAGATCGAGCGCTTGAATCCCGGTGGTACCTTCGTACAAGGTAGCAATCCGAGCGTCGCGTACGTTTTGCTCAACCCCCCACTCCTTAATGTAACCATGGCCGCCAAAGCACTGCATCGCCAAGTTAGCACTTTCAAAACCGGTCTCGGTAATAAAGGCTTTAGCAATAGGCGTTAATAAAGCCAGTAGCTCGCCAGCCTCGTTCATTTCGTTATCATCATCACCATGCGCTTCGATATCCACACATTGGGCCAAGTAATAAATTAACATCCGCGCGCCTTCAACAAAGGCTTTCTGGGTTAATAGCATACGGCGCACATCGGCGTGATTGATAATGGCGTCCGCTGAACCATCGGGGTTATCTGCGCCACTGAGCTTGCGCCCCTGAAGGCGATCTTTCGCGTAAGCTAACGCTTTTTGATAGCCTAGTTCACCATGAGCCAAACCTTGGACAGCTGTACCAATACGCGCCGCATTCATAAAAGTGAACATGCAATTTAAACCGCGATTCGCAGGCCCGATCAAATAGCCGGTAGCGCCATCAAAATTCATGACGCAAGTCGCGTTACCGTGCAAACCCATTTTATGCTCAATTGCACCGCAAGCTAAACTGTTGCGCTCGCCGACGGCACCTTCGGCATTGGGAATAAATTTGGGCACCACAAACAAGGAGATACCTTTAGTTCCCGCAGGGGCATCGGGTAAGCGCGCTAACACAATGTGGATAATATTTTCCGCTATATCGTGTTCGCCTGCGGAAATAAATATTTTTGTGCCGGTAATGCGGTAACTACCATCATCAACAGGTTCGGCTTTTGTTCGCAGCATGCCAAGGTCACTACCACAATGCGACTCAGTCAAACACATGGTGCCGGTCCAGCTACCTTCAATCAATTTGTACAGGTAGATTTCGCGTTGCTCATCAGTGCCGTGCAATTTAACTGTTTTTGTAGCGCCGTGAGACAAGCCTGGGTACATCGCCCAAGACCAGTTGGCGGAGCCGCACATCTCACTGAGACAGATACCCATTGACTCTGGTAAGCCTTGGCCACCGAAGTCCGCAGTGTGACTCATAGAAGCCCACCCGCCCTCTACATATTGTTCATAGGCAGCTTTAAAACCTTCTGGCGTGGTGACTACTCCATCATCCCAAGTACAGCCCGCGTCGCCACTTTGATTCAGCGGGGCTAGTACATTCTCACAAAACTTTGCGCCCTCCTCCATAACGGCACTAACGATGTCTGGCGACGCATCATCACCAAATCCAAGTTTTTCGTAATGCTGCTCATAGTTCAAAATCTCGTCGAAAACGAACTGCAAATCTCTAAGGGGCGCCTTGTAATCTGCCATAAAAAAATCCTCAATGAATATCACTCTTATTTGATCTTGATACAAGTGTAGTTTCAATCACCAAAAGCGTCAGATAAGCTAACAAAAGACAATATGTTAAATGACAAAAAAATGGAAAATCTCGGGTCTTACGTCGAGCGTCGCTAAATACTCGCTAAAGGGTTACTTAAAAAGTATTAGTAGCGATTATCGCCAGCAGCGGATTGTTCACGCTGTTTGGCACGATATTCACCCGGAGTAAGTCCGGTCCACTTTTTAAAAGACCTAAAAAAGGCGCTCGGTTCATCAAAGCCAAGTTTATCGGCAATGTCGTTATTGCTAAGCTCTAAGCAGTTGAGAAAGTGAAAGGCAGCTTCCATTCGGCACTCATCCTTTAATTTCTGGTACGAAGTGCCGTCGCGCTGCAACTGTCGCCTTAAAGTGGTTACCGAAACATTTAGTCGAGCGGCGATGACATCGGCCGACGGCAGGCTTACACTAATTTCTTTTTTCAATAAGCTACGCACCTTATCAACAGGCTTAATATGATTAACGTCTTCAGTAAACAAATGATAGGGTGCGGTACTTAAAAACGTCAGTAAACTATCTTGGTTTTGTACGATAGGTCGGCTCAAATAACGGCTGGCGTAGCTTAAATAATTGTGCTCAGTGTGATACCGCGTCACCTTAACGGCGAAAGTACTTAGCGGTAATTGATTAATAGGCTGTGCAAATGTGACGCCTAATTCATCCACCGGAATCTCCTCATCGATTAACCACTCTGCTAAGCGATGATGGGTAATTAATGAGGCTAATAAAGACTGAGGCTCCGCATTGGCGACTTTTTCATCAAAGTCACCTTGAACCATAGAGCGAGATGGCGATAAACGCAGCTTGACACGACCGCCATAATACTCCACGGTGTAACGAACCCCCAAGCCCCTGCAAATTTCCGAGAACTCGCCCATTCTCACAATTGCTTGCTCTAGGTTATCGCACTGCAACATGGTTAAACACATGAGCCGAAAAGCACCTAAGGGAACTCGACCGACGGCAAAGATACCAAACCATTCGTTCTCAGTCTCTCGCATGACGGACTGGTAGAGCTGACCGTAAATCAAGGCCGGTAATTCACTTAGGGATTCAAGTGAATCACGAGAAAGATCCACCTGTGCCAATAGCGCTTCGACGTTGCACCCAACAGATGCTGCTCGCTGCAATAAATTACGCGCATAAGAGGCTGGCACAGTGGTGTTAGTCATGGGAGTTTTTCCGCTCAGCCCACCAGCGGGCTAATAACGCTACCGGTGCCGCTATCGCTATCAGTATCGCCACCATTGCAACACTGATTACGGTATATTTGATCACTGATTCTATCGGAAAATCAAAGCGTACGACCATCATCCAAACGGCACTAATACATGCCAGCACAGTAATGAATGTATTGTATTTACGATTGATTTTAACTTTAATTTTCAAGCGTACATCTCCGAACAACACTAGGCAAGACTATTCTCCTGAACCCACTGACAGTGTACTTGGTGGATCCCTGCACCCGGCTCGTGGCCATTATTTTTACTCTCCCACGTAAAGGTATGAACACCGGTTAACTCCGTTTCAAGATGCACAACAGCTGACACCCAATACATACTATTGAGCAACTCTTCAAATTTTTTCATCCATAAGTTCCACTCGTACTCAACCGCTTTATAGGAAGCGCCGAAATGAATAACCTCGGTTTGGTAGTTATCATTATTTATACTCAATTGCGGGATGGCGAACATCTCACGCGATAAATATGGCCACTCGTCTACCGTAGGTAACTGATACATGGCTTCACGGTTGGTTTGACGCCGCTCACCGTCGACGCGAAAGTCTGTCGCATCTTTGATACAACCGTAAACAATCGATTCTTGATCCATACTCAACCTTTATTGATCATTATTAAACGCTGTGTTCGCGTAGCAAAAGGGCATACTGCCAGACTTAAAGCTGGCTGGTGTTGTTTTTACGCTAAAACGGCCACCACCGAGAAGAATTTAGACGGTCTTCACATTGCGTCAATTGTGAAGTGTAACGTTTTGCTCGGGCATCAACCTTTTTGGCTACATCAACCAACCACGATTTTTTACGATACGTGCCACGAGAATACCCGCCATGCCCCTCGTGATAAGCAAGGTAAAGGCGGTGAGCATCATGGCTTTTGACCCCTGATTTATTAACTGAAATATGGTTATACCAGGCAACAAAGTCGATCGCATCGCCAAAGTCATTTCGTTCTGCACCGCCGCGGCCTGATTTTTTACGATACCAATTCCAAGTATCCGTTTTAGCTTGAGAGTAACCGTAGGAACTGCTGGGTCTGGGGCCTGGAATGAAGCCTAGAATTTTTTTACGGGGAGGCTTGGCTTTAGCAACGAAGCGTGACTCTTGGTGCATAAAAGCCATATTAACGGGGATTGGTACATTCCAGCGCTTACTGGCTTTTTTGGCTTTTTTATACCAGCCACTTTTTTCATCGAATATATGACAAACATTATCCAAGTGCTTTGGAGGTGTCGCAACACAAGCATTGAGCATGAGCAAACAAAAAGCCAGCGATGCACGCCTAAGCAGAGAGCAATTGAACACAGAACAAGGTATAGGTACAGCCATTTTTAACCCCGAAAACCGGAACATTGATTTACAACACACGGCGTTAAACGATGCAACGCCTTTAGTTTAAGCGCGTACGAGCTTTCTCTTGCGCTCGTACTCGATCACGCGCTGACGCCCATGCTCGATTGTTTGCTGTGTCATGACACTACGATTCTCATCCTTTAGCTCGCCACCTAAGCTCTCAGCAATGGCACGCGCCGTAGTGGCCATATCGTTGTAGGCATCTAGGCTATCGCCCTTGATGGGCAAACTTAAAAACAAACTAACGCCGGGCGTTTGAAAATCGGCCATTTGCGCCAAGTTAAACGTGCCGGGCACCACCATGTTCGCAAGGCTGAATAAAATAGCGCCGTCACCATCATTATTCCTATGGCGATGAAAAATATCCATCTCGCCAAGCTTTAAGCCCTGATCCATTAGCGTATTTAGTAAGCCTTCACCGGGAAAACACGTTCCAGATTTGGCCATTACATTCATCACTAGAACCTCATCTGGCTCGACATAGATCTCTTCATCACTGTCGTCTCGGTCATCATAATCTGCTTGAGTAACATTCTCCCCTGAGTCAGACATCTCGCTGATCACAGCCTCATGCTCAGCTGACCTTACATCACCTTCCGCCGACTCTGCCGGTAGACTCGCAACATTCATAGAACCCACCTGCGGCTCTATTGCTTGTTTATTATCCTCCTGCGCCTCTTCCAGCTCGACCGAATCCATTAACATCGGTACAGACTCTTCCAGATTAAGACTAACTTGCTCAGGAATACGCCTAGGCGCGCCGCGTGTCTGGCGACTACCTTGATAATTTTGACGCACCGCTTTATTTAAGTCTTCGGCAACGTCCTCATCACGATGCTCGACTACGCGCGCACCGCCACTCGGAAATTCACTAGAGCGTGCGCCATCCGCAGCTCCACTAACCAAATCCGCTTTTTTAGCGTTTTTTGACAACTTAATGTTGGCTTTTTTTGCCAGTCGCATTCGCCGAATACCATCCAAGAAAACCCCGATGATAAGTAAGACTAGAATAACGCTTAACCAATCTTTCACTTCACTCCCCCAAAATCTCTAGAGCACTCTTTCTGTATTTTGGCTACCAGTTATACAATGTAGGCCGTAGCACTCCACCTTGTGCATCTAACGGCACTTTATTTGGTGATTTTACTGCTTTAATATAGCAATTATTTTGACCTGCGCGCACATTTAGATCAAAGCGCTCAGTATAATTTTGTCATAACACCTTGCGTGCCGCGAATAAACCGCTAAACCTACATCGACGCAAGCTCTGCCGCCTCTTCTACATCCACAGTCACCATGCGTGAAACCCCTGGCTCATGCATAGTCACACCAAGTAGCTGGTGCGCCATCTCCATGGCAATTTTATTATGTGTAATATAAATAAACTGTACATGTTCAGACATTTCTTCCACCATGCGCGCATAGCGTCCGACGTTCGCATCATCCAACGGTGCATCAACTTCATCTAACATGCAAAATGGCGCAGGATTCAGACGGAAAATAGAGAATACCAATGCAATCGCTGTGAGTGCTTTTTCACCACCGGATAACAGGTGAATCGTGCTGTTCTTTTTACCCGGTGGTCGCGCCATGATTGCGATACCGGTATCGAGTAGATCCTCACCCGTCAATTCCAAATAAGCATGCCCCCCGCCAAACACTTTCGGGAACAATTCCTGTATACCACTATTAACTTGGTCGAAGGTCTCTTTAAAACGAGTACGCGTTTCACGATCAATTTTCTTAATAGCGCCTTCAAGTATATCCAAAGCTTCACGAAGGTCGTCGTTTTGACTATCTAGATACTGCTTGCGTTCCGACTCGATAGTAAACTCATCGATCGCGGCAAGATTGATCGCCCCTAAACGGGACACCCTTTTCGCAACGGCTTCTAACGCTTCCTCCACGCCACTTTCAGTTAAGGTTTCATCGAGAGAAGCCAAAACTTCATCCAAGTCAAAATCGTCGTCAATTAACTGTTGTTTCAAGCCATCTTTTTGAACATCGAGCGTCTGGGCTTCCAAGCGAGCAGATTCTAACTGCTGGCGAATACCGGCGACGACCTGCTCGACTTTTGTTCTTTGCTGCTCGACATCCCGTAAACCAGTTTCTGCGGCTTCAACGGCTTTGCGTGCTTCCTGTAAGCGCTTTTCGATAGCGATACGCTTTTCTAGGTTGCCCTCCAACTCTAGTGCTTGCTCTTCTGCGGGTTCCTGATACTCGGCTAGCGCTAACAGTAAGGCCTCTTTGCGCTCTAGCATACGGGCACTTTGCTCTTCCAGCCGCTGCATGCCCTGATGAATCGATTGCAACTGCGTTTTAATCGATTGAGTGCGCATCGCCAACTCATGCGCTTTATCTTTATCGTGACGCGCTTTTTGGCGAGCATCATCTAGCTCAGCTCGAATACGGTCACGCTTGCTCAAATAGTCTTCTCGCTCGCCAGCATCTCTCTCCATAAGAGAGATGGCTTCCTCAAGCTCCTGACGGGCTTCACAAAGGTTTTCCACCTCGATATCGAGCTGTGCTTTTGCTTCGACAATATCTCTCTGGCTGCGCTCACGCGCTTGAATGATCTGCTCAGCTTTCGCTTTGCGTGAACTCAACTGAGAACGAGCTTCAGCATGTCGACGGGATGCGCTGTCTAAGCCTCGACGATGCTGCTCGCGTTGTGCCTCTACATCTTTGAGGCTTTGCTTGGCGTCCTTATAGGCTTGATCGATTTTTTGCAAACGCTCTTCAAGTGTTTGCACTTGATTTTGAACAGATTCTAGCTCTTGCTGGCGGGCGATGACCCCCGAGCTGGCATCCGCATCTTTAGCTACGCGTAACCAGTTCTGGCCTAACCAAATCCCGTCGCGAGTTACAACAGATTCACCCGAGGCTAGCGCGCCTTGCATCGCCATAGCTGCGGGTAAGTCATCCGCAATATAGATGCCTTGCAGCCACTGAGTGAGGTCGACAGTGCTGTCAACATGGTTTGCCAACAAGATTCCCAGAGATTCTTTTGCAGCAACTGTTGGCGTATCGCTTTCGGCCATTAACATCAACTCACCGGAGTCTAAGCTCTCAAGCATCTCAAACGACGCCAACTCAGATAAGGCAGCCGGGCATGCAACCGCTTGTAGTGACTTTCCTAGCACTGTTTCAACGGCAAGATCCCAGCCATCGGTAACAGTGATTTTTTCGGCAACACGGGGATAATCGGCCAAACCTTGCGATTGCAGCCATTCGTTAACCGCGTCACCAGAGCGACCTAGCGCTGCCTGCTGTAAGGTCTCTAAGGAAGCTAGACACCCCTTGCATGACTGAAGTTCGGCACGCAAACCGTCACGTTGATCAGCGTTTTTCTGTTCAGTATCGCGCAACTCACCCAGACGCTCAGACAGCTGCTCCAATTTTAAGGACATCTCTTCCATATCGAGATCATCCGTTGCCAGCTGCTCTTCAAACTCGGCGATTTCTTCGCTAACGCCATCATCAACCAAGTCGTTACGCTCAGACTCCAGCTTGTCGATACGGCTAATCAGTCGTTGCTGAATTTGATCAAAGTATTGAATACGCGATTGCTGCACTTCCGCTTTCTGCTTTGGCTGCGCAGCCTTCTGATTAAACTGATCCCAATCCTGTTGCCATTGCAACATCGCCTCTTCCGCCTCAATCAACACCGATGCGGACTCCTCTTCAGACTCTTTGATCAGGTCGAGTTCGGGTTCAATCTCAAACAATTCTGCCTGCCAACCCTTAGCTTTATGTTTATCCGCTTCTTGATGCTCTTGCGCCTCGCGGCAATCACGCTCAGTCTGATCCAAATCGATTTTCAGCTGGCGCTCACGCTCTTTAGCGTGCTGCATGCTTTGCTCAATACGTGCGATGTCCGTACCAATGGCGTAGAAGTTACCTTGCACGACGTTAAACCTGTCACTTAACTCGGTGTACTGATTACGGTACTTTTCAATATTGGATTCATGGCTCACCGATTCAGTGACGCCCGATTCGACTTGTAGCTCTAGGGTGGATATCGCAGCGTGTTTAATTTCAGATTGTTGCTGTAAGGTGCGGTATTTTAATGCTTGTAGCTGTGACTTAAGTTCACGCTCGTGAGCTTTGTAGTCTTTGTACTTTTCGGCAGATTGCGCCTGCCTCTCTAGCCGACTGATTTGGCGTTCCAGCTCTTCGCGAATATCCGTTAATCGCTCCAAATTTTCGTTGGTGCGGCGCATGCGGTTTTCGGTCTCACGGCGACGCTCTTTGTATTTGGAGATCCCTGCCGCTTCTTCAATATAAACACGTAACTCTTCGGGCTTAGCTTCAATCAGGCGGGATATCATGCCCTGCTCAATAATCGCGTAACTACGGGGGCCGAGGCCTGTGCCTAGAAAGATGTCGGTAATGTCACGGCGACGGCATTTAGTACCGTTGAGGTAGTAGAAGTTTTGCCCTTCCCGGGTAACTTTGCGACGAATAGCAATTTCCGAATAACCGGCGTACTCACCAACAATGGTGCCATCGCTGTTATCAAAAATTAATTCGATACTCGCTTGTCCAACAGGTTTACGGCCGGAGGAGCCATTAAAAATGACATCCGTCATCGCCTCGCCGCGTAAGTTTTTAGCCGAAGACTCACCCAGCACCCATCGCACAGCGTCAATGATGTTGGATTTACCACAGCCGTTTGGACCTACAACCGCAGCTAGATTACTAGGGAAGTCGACGGTGGTAGGGTCCACAAAGGATTTAAACCCGGCAAGTTTTATGGATTTCAACCGCATAGTTTGCTATTCACAATAAAAACGTATCAATAAAACAGAAACGGCGATTCTACACATTTAGGTAAACTTTAGGTAAGCAAAGGCATCGGTAATACTCAATTTATAAGATATTTTCGAAGGTAATTACCTAAGTAACTACCAAGATAACGCCTAAGGCAACTGCTCGTTAACCTCCAAAGAGATGACATCCTTTTGAGTGGCTGCATCAAACGGCCCATAGGCACCTTGCCAGTCTCCAGAACTAGGGATGGCGCTTCCCGTAGCGGATATGCGCGCAACGATTTCTATTTGGGGGAAAGAGGCTAGATCCATCCCCGGTGCCATCGACATACTTTGATCAAGCGTTACCGTCGTAGGTAATTGCGCTACCGTTATGCGCTGAATAGCTAAAGGCATGCGCGGCCCCTGCCAAGCACGAGCATATACAAAGACGGTGTCATCGTCGCCAACCTCAATACCCCCCTTCAATCGCAACTTCACCTGTAGCGAGATACTTGGCGCTCTCTCTTTTTTACTCGCCTCTGCCGCTGTGCCTGCATCAGCAACGGGACGTTCCAAGGATTCTCCACGGGCTTCCAAGGCCGTTTTCGCCTGTTCAATCCCCCCAGTGAGTGCTGAATAGGCCGCGGAATGCGGGTCGAGCTGAGCAATTGCCCGCTCCCAGTAATCTACGGCGCCTCTAAAGTCAGCACTTTGAAAAGCATCTATACCTGCTAAACCAAGCGCTTCAGACAAAGTCGGGTCAGCTTTTAAGGCCAACTGCGTATTGGCTCTAACAGCAGGAGTAATCGTGCTACCTGCACGAAAAAATAGCGCCTTAGAATACTCCGCTCGCAACCAAGGCGTCTCCGGCGCCATCACCATTAAACGCTCATAAGCGATCACAGCTTCATCATAATCTCCCGACTCAATACCAACTGTCGCAAGCAAATACCATGCTTGCTGGTTATCTGGGCGTTGCTGTAAGCGCTCGTGTAAACGCTCTATCAGCTGGTCATCAACCACTGCAAGTACCTCCGCAGTCTCGGCTTTGATGCGCTGCTGGTTCAATGCGTAGATTTCCCAATCGGGCTTGGCGCCAACGTACAAATAAAGCAGCAAGGCACTAAGAGGTAAAGCGATGACGAGTATTAGAATTGGTATTCGAGTTTTAAACGAGGAAGTGACCGGCTTATCGTATCCGGCTTCAATCTGAGCGTTCTCTTCGTTAAGCGTGTCTTGCAAATCCTGAGTAAGCGCCAGCAGTTCGGAGGATTCGATTTCACCACGATCAAAAGTACGCGACAGCTCATCGAGATGCTGCTGATGCACCTCGTTATTCACTTCGCTTTGAGCGTTAGAACGCAGCGATTTTTTTTGCTCTTTTTTGCTTAAAATAGCAGGCCACAAGAGAAATAAACCGGCCAGTATTGAGAATCCAGTAAAAACTTGCCAAAACGCCATAATGGTCAACTTATATGTGTGGTGAATCGCTTCAAATTAAGTAGATGCTTGCAAAGCAAGCGCAGATAACTGCCTCGCACAGGCTTAGCGCTACCGAGCAGCTGGGTCAGTAGTCTGATCGTCATCATCTCGCGACGTTAACTGCTTACCTCGACGATAAACAATCAAAATAAAGACAAGTGCCCCGATGAGTAGCAATATGAACGGTGCCCACCAAAGGATCAATGTGTTCCGCTGCATCGGCGGACGGTACAAAACAAAATCGCCGTAACGTGCCACCATAAAATCTTTAATCTCATCATCCTTTTCGCCCTCTTTGATTAGGCGCACCACTTCGGCACGTAAATCCTTTGCGATTTGGGAGTCTGAGTCTGCTAAATTTTGATTTTGGCAATGCGGGCAACGCAGCTCAAAGACTAAGGCCTGATACCGCTGCAACTGGATAGCTGTGACGAAGCCATACCGCTCGCCCCCTTCCACCGGCTGCGCCACAAGGGCTTGCGGGAATATTAAACACAGAACCAAGCCAATCAAGCCTAGTTTGAGACACTGCAAAGCCCCAAAGTTTTGCCAAGAAATGTTTGGCAAAAGCAGTTGCTTCAAAAATGAACGTTTCAATTGTACCTCCACTGCTCGGAATTCATCGTTAATCAATCGCGACGGCCAGTATAACAGCGCCTGAGCAACAGGTCTTGCAAAGCTTCCGAGGTATTTAACAGATGCCCTATTTATTATACTCAGCAGCAACCATCTTCGGAAAAACGAAAAAAAACAGAAAAAACAAAAAAAATGGTTGACCAAAACTCTAAAATCGTTAGAATGCGCACCTCTTCCCGGGTGGTTAGCTCAGTTGGTAGAGCGGCGCCCTTACAAGGCGTAGGTCACAGGTTCGACCCCTGTACCACCCACCATTTTAATGCCTGTGACAGGTTGGCCTGAGTTAAATCAGATTCAAAGCATTAATTTGGTAAACGAAGAATATTTTGCAAAGAGACGATGGCAAATATGCTTAACCTTTTGTAGAATAGAACAGCAGTTTGTTGCGACCCGGTAGTTCAGTTGGTTAGAATGCCGGCCTGTCACGCCGGAGGTCGAGGGTTCAAGTCCCTTCCGGGTCGCCATTTAAACTGTTACTTCTCTTTTCCAGTATCCTCTTTCGTTTTAATTTTATCTTTAAGTTCAGCAGAAATTTCAATATCCCCCCCTTACTTCAAAAACTCCCTCTATTATACCCATATCAGCATTTAGATCACATTACCCCAAATTTAAATCATCTATACATTTTACATGGCACTAAACTTGACCTAATTTTAATGTAAGCAGATAAAAAATACCCTGCTCCGCCGGTTGATCAATTGATTAACGCCCCTAACAGCCCAACAGCAAGCAGGCTGATAATCGCCCTATGACTCTATCTGTTATCCATCGAATTAGCGGCGGTTATTTATTAATCCTCGCCTGCCTGATTACAATCAGTGTTGCAGGGCTCAGTCGCATCACCAGCATTAACAACGGCTTACAACAAATCACCACTAAAGCTACGCCGATTAGCGCCCTATCGGCGGAACTAAATGCCGAACTAGCCAAAATCAATCTGGCCATGTACCAACATTACAACAGTCACGATCAAGAAGAGCTCAGCCGCTACCACAAGCACTTTGAGCAAGCCAAGCGAGCCTACCACGACACCAACCAACACCTACTTGAGCAGCTTCTCGCCGTCGATGGCAGTGCAGAAGAAATCGAGCGAATCGAAAAACTCTCCAAAACAACGCCAGAGCTATTCTTAAGTATCGGGCGCCTAATGAACATGCATCAAGGCTCCTTCTCAAACGCCCAGCTGGTGCGCACAATGAGAACAGCCATTGAAGCGCGTGAAACCGAGCTAAACACCGCTTTCGCAAACCTCTACCAGCAAAGCCATTCCAACAACTCACGAGAACTCATCAATACAGCTCAAATGCAAAGTCGCCAAGGCATCAGTATTGCCAAGCAGCTTGGTTTAGTCACGCAAACTGAAGACTACAACACCTTATGGCCAAGCTTTCAGCGCTGGCTCAGCGAATACGCTAAAGTAGGTTTTCGCTTGCAGGCACTGCGACTTACCCAAACCAATACAAGCGAAGGCAACAAGAGGGAGCAAGCACTTGCAAGTATCGCACGGGAGATTGCAGGGCTTGCTCACCTAGTAACAAATTTCTCAGGGCTAGTTCAATCGCAAGATGCTTTAATGAGCGAAAAAGCCTTGATGGTCAGTAACCTTGCCAGCAACGAACAAACACTTAAAAAGATCCGCCAGGAATTCGATCAGGTGAGCCAGTTTTCGGAACAATACGCCACTAGCGTTGCTAAAATGGCCGCCTCCGCAGTTGATAGTGGCCGCTCAACAATCATGCTGTTTAGCGGCTTAGCCGTGCTTGCCAGTGTCATCATCGCTTGGTTAGTTGTGATCAGTATTCGTCGCCCGCTCTCGAGTATGGTCAAAGTTCTACAGAACATGGCCACCGGAGATCTTAGCCAAGCCTTGGCCGTATCAAATAAAGATGAGTTTGGCGACTTGCAAACATCTACAATTTCACTCAACAGCAACTTTAAGAAAATGATTGAAGCTATTCAAAGTCAATCAACGCAAGTCCTCGGCTCCATCGAGCAAACACAAGAGATTACCAATCAGACCATGCAGATCGTCTCTGAGCAACAACAACAAACCACAATGGTCGCCACAGCAATGCATCAAATGACCACCACAACCGTTGAAATAGCCGCCAATGCGGAAGATACCTTCGCACGCATGGTCGACGTGCACGAACAAGCGGAATTAAGCCAAAAATCGATTGAAGACAACCGTAAAAAAATTATCGAACTGCAAGATGATATGGCGCACACCCAGGATGCAATTCACCAACAAGACAGCAATGTGCGTCAAATCGCCGACCTACTGCAAGTCATCGAGTCAATCGCAGATCAAACTAACCTTCTAGCTTTGAACGCCGCCATTGAGGCGGCAAGAGCTGGTGAACAAGGGCGTGGCTTTGCAGTAGTTGCCGACGAGGTGCGCACACTGGCCGGACGCACTCGAAGCGCCACAGACGAAATCAAATCGAATATTGAAGTGGTTTTGAGCGGCTCCCAAAAAGCCGTGCAATCCTTTGGGCTTTCTAAAACAAAAACCACCGAAGCGGTATCTCTTGCTAAGGGAATCCAACAACACATTGAACAGATTGTCAGCATGTCGTCCCACGTTCGAGACCTCAATATGCAAATCGCCACTGCCGCTGAGGAGCAAAGCCTGACAACAGAGGAAATTAACCGCAACGTTACTCGCATTGCTGAGCTCTCGGAAGATACCGCCAAAGGCGCAGAAACCAGCCGTCAGCACGTTCTGGAATTACAGAACTCCAGTGAAGCCCTAGAAAATCTAGTAGAGAAATTTAAACTGTGAGTACATCCGCTATTATCACCGCCAAAGGCCGCAGGCGCTCTAAGCACTATCGTTTTCTCGGTATAATCCCGCTGCCGTCGTACTTTCACCCACATTTTCGCCCATACTTACCCCCGTACTTATGCCTATGCCTGTGTTTAATATTACAACTTGGAGGTATCGGCGCCAATATCAGCTACGCAGCGCAAAGTAACAGCGAGTCGACCACAGTATCTTTTTACACTTGGCGACGCCAAGACATCGAGTTGTGGGAGCAGATTAGCCAGCAAAATATGATCCCCGGCGTCAAAATCAGAGTAGTCACCTCCTTCAGGCACTACTACCCTGACTATGTAATACTTGAGTTACAAAATAATAATGCGGATATCTTTTTATGGCCGCCAGGCGCCTCCAGCCTTAAGCCGCTAATCGAACATCAACTAATCGCCCCCTATGAGGGGGATTTATCACAAATGAACGCCAGCGCCCTAGTCGGTGGTAAAGGCCCTGACGGCAAATATTACGGTGTCCCCTCGGCCATTCAACTGCAATCTGTGATGGTTAACCGTAAATTACTCGACAAGCTCGGCATACGCAACAAGCCCAGCTCACTGTCAGAGCTAAGCGCAATGTTTGATACGCTCAAAAGCGCAGGGGTCACGCCACTGCACTTAGCGGGCGGAACCAACTGGTATCTAAGTCAAGTCGTGAGCGAAGTATTAATGGCAGGTTTAGTCGATAGCGACTTTACTCAAGGCCTAATTTCAGGTCAGCGCTGTTTTTATGAGGATGAATACCAGCTAATTTTTACCACCCTACTTAAATGGCAAAAAGCGGGTTACCTCAATCAGGATATTGTCAAAGGCGACTATACCGTTATGTCTAAAGCCGTTGCACTTGGCAACTCCGCCATGAGTATAGACGGCGGCTGGATGGCCTCTCCCACTTCAGACTTTTACAACGTCGATCCAGGGTACAAATTTGATTTCTGGGCGATCCCTGGCGCCTCCGGCAAAGTTTACACCCATGGCGATGGCACCTTCCAAGTAGGCACCACCTCGAATAAGCTGGCTGCGGCGAAGCAGGTATTGGAATTTACCAAAACTAAGAAGTTTGCTGAGATGTTTGTGAAATATGTTAATGAGCTGCCCGCCTACGGCGGCGATATTTATATCCCCCCGGGTGACTTGAACAATATGGCTACCCTGTCAAAACAGCAGAGCTATGCCGCCAGTCTATTTGCCGCATACGAGCTCAATCGCGGTGAGCTGCCTTATAACGGCTTGGTCGTAACTGCGATTCAAGATTTACTCAAAGGTAAAGCCAGCCCTGAGCAAGCTACGCGTGCAATTCAAACAGGGCTTAACTCTTGGCAATATATCGGGCACGCAAACTGCCAACAGTAATCGGTGCATAATGCGCTCTTAAACACAGCTATTTAAACACAGCCTTACCACCAATAATCTTAAACGCGGGCACGCCACGAACTAAGGTATCCCGCGCAAACGCCCTACCACAACCGGGGCATAAGCCATCCGCCCGGGTGAAATCTTTAGCAATTCGCTCTTTAAAACACTTCACCAATGCACCTTTACCGCCTTTTCGGTATTTAAATAATGCTGCGCCACACTTAGCGCATGCAACATCAACGGTTTTAACCGGGCCTTTTTTATTTGGTTTGGCCATATCACAATTTCTCACGACTTATCAAAGCTTCTCGCAGCCTTTTAGGGTTTAATGGTCGCTTAGCAAATTATCTAAACAAAACCTATTATCCATTTAAATCTTTGCGAGACAAGCACGTCCAACAGCTAAGCCTAAAAACACCACAATTATGAAAATCCCCGTCGGCATCAGCAGTTGTTTACTCGGTCAGCCCGTTCGCTGGGACGGTGGCCATAAACGTCACGCGTATATTAACGACACCCTAGGTGAGCATTTTGATTTTCGGGCGTTTTGCCCAGAGGTCGCAATAGGCTTAGGCGTCCCCCGCGAACCCATCCGTTTAGTTAGTCATGACAGTCACAACATCGCAAGCGCCACTCGCGCCGTTGGCATAGAAAACCCGAGCCGAGATCTGACCGAGCAGCTCACAGAGAACGCATTAGCCCAAAAAGAATGGCAAAATGAGCTATGCGGCTACATTGTTAAGAAAGGCTCCCCTAGCTGCGGAATGGATCACGTTAAAGTTTATATCAACGACCAAGCCCAGCGCAAAGGCCGAGGTTTATATACGCGCACTCTAATGAAAAGCTTCCCGAACTTACCTGTGGAAGAAGAAGGACGATTAGACGATCCACGATTACGGGAAAGTTTTATACGGCGCGTATTTTGTTATTATCGCTGGCGCTGTTTAACCGAAAATTCAACATAGGTTGCTGCATTAGAAATGTATTTACCTAAGATTCGTCGTCATAGTCCATATTCATATTAAAAGCCCCTTACAAACACGATTTGTACAATGCTTTTTATCGCCTTTTTTAAGCCCTCTTCTATACTGGTAATTAACTACCATCAACTCACGGGCTTAACGAAAGAGGCATTCATGGATCTCGATATCGACGCTGACACACGAGTTCATGTTCTGGACAGTTTCAAAGATCTCTCCAATGAGATGGAGATTGAGCTGCACCGTATTGAGCAAGGTCATATGGACATGGTCGACTCATTTTTAATGACCCTATCTAACGTCAAAGATAACGCATCCTCTGTACACCTATACCCCGTGATTGACTTCGCCGACAGCCTTGTAGAGCTTGCCGTTGCGATTAACGAAAATGAGGTGCCACCATGGAAACTCGTCCTAGAAGTGCTCAACCTCGGTGTCGACCGCCTTAGAGATTTACACTATCGCCACCTGCTCGGCCATCAATTTGGCGACATGCAGGAAATAAAGTTACAACTGATGTTTGGTGAATTAGCACGCAGTAGATTTGACCTAGTCGATGATCATTGTGTGATGATTATTGAGCTACTTGGCGCTGGAGTCGCGGTATCACAAAGTGACCCCCCTACGGCTAAACTCGTCTCTACTGAGGCGCCACAGGCGACCAGTTCCGACCGCCAAGGCAGTAACAAAAAAACGCCTCCCGCCTCCCAAGCTATCACTTGCGTGACCATGCCCGAGGAGCACTCTAAACGCTCTTTTGATATAGAATTTTTCCGCGTATTAGCCTTACAAGTCGATCGTCAAAGCCAATACTGGGAGGGGCGCAGTGAACAACTTAACGAGTGGGCACAGAAAATAAACGCCTTAAGCAATCGCTCTGTTGACCCCGAGCAGCTCGCAGCCGCTACCTATTTACACGACATAGGCATGTGCTACCTACCACACGAGATACTGACCAAAGGCGGTGAACTAAACGAGCAAGAACTCGCCGAAATGAAACAACACCCGCTATGGGCTTACAACTACCTGATTCGAATTCAAGGTTGGGACGGCGCTGCTACTATTATTCTTGACCACCACGAACGCATCGACGGCAAAGGTTACCCTCACGGCAATCCTGGAGAGCTGATTCATGATGGCGCCAAAATTTTAGCGATTATTGATGCATTTTTTTCCATTACGAATGGGCGTGCAGATCGCTGTCATCCTCGCTCACTTGTCCGTGCAGTCTCAGATATCAACGCCCGTGTCGGCACACAGTTTGACGCCTATTGGGTCGAACTCTTTAATGAAATGATAAAAGAAGCCCTGCGCACGGGACAACTGTAAACGCCACCTCAAGAGCTAGCACGTATTAACCGACTTAAGGTTGTAAGCATGCCCGAAAGCACCAACAATTATGACATGAACGTAAATAGATTAAATAACGAAATCGCCCAGCTTAGCGCCGAGCGCGACAATCTAAAACTGCGATTATCACAAAGTCTTGCCATATCTCATCAGCTAATTCACACCCAAAATATTCTCGACTCACTCATTCATAATGCTAACGATAGCATTATTGTGCTCTACGCTAACAAACGCACGCAAACTTTTAATCGCATCTCGGAAAAAATTTTTGGCTATCAAGAGATTGAACGCGTTGGCAAGACTCTTGATGATTTATTTGAGTGGCCAGAAGATTACCAAGGAGGCGTGATCGAGTACTTAAAACATCGCAGCGCCGAAGGCAATACCCAGGAAATGCCGATCGTTGGTATACGTAAAAACTCAAGCCATGTGCCACTCTCTATTTCGATCAGCACCGTTGATACAAACAATGACAAGTCCGAGCTATTTAACCAAAACACAATAGATCAAAAAAACCTAGATCAACAGGCAATAGAAAGTCTTCAGCCGCAAGACGGGCAACAAGGCGAATCAAATCGCCTGCTAACCATGTGCTTCATTCAAGATTTAAGCGAAGCGGTTAAATTAAAAACATCGCTTATTAATGCAAAAGAAGAAGCCCAGCGTGCCGACGAAGCTAAATCTATATTTTTAGCGCGTATGTCGCACGAAATCCGCACACCAATGAACGCCATCCTAGGCTATGCCCAAATACTTCAACGCGAGCAATCACTCACCCAACAACAGCAAACAGCCGTTAATACCATTAGTAAAAGTGGTGACCACTTACTGGCTCTAATTAATGACATACTCGATCTATCAAAATTAGAAGTTGATAAAATGTCCATCACCAATATCGGCTTTGACCTACAAGAACTACTCACCACCTTAGCCCAAATGTTTGCACTGCGCTGCTCAGAAAAACACCTTGAGTGGCAGCAGAATGGCGTACCAGACACCCCCGTATACGTGATGGGCGATGAGCGAAAAATCGCACAAATTCTAATTAACCTACTTAGTAACGCCACTAAATTTACCGATCAAGGTTTTGTACGATTGAGCATGCAGAAGCAAACTGAAGATCATTATTTATTTTCCGTTCTCGACACCGGCCCCGGTATCAATACCGAAAATCAAGAACAAATATTTGAGGCATTCTGTCAAGAAAAGGAAGGCATTCAAAAAGGTGGTACAGGCCTCGGGCTCGCGATATCCAAACGTCAAACCGAATTGCTCGGCGGGAAATTAGAGGTAAGCTCCTCTCCCGAACACGGCAGCGAGTTTTTCTTTACCCTGCACCTACCAAAAGCTACGCCAATAAACGCACAGAGTGATAACAATTACCGGCAGGTCAAGCATTTAGCCAAAGGGTATAGTGTCTATGCCTTGGTCGTCGACGACGTAATTGAAAATCGCGAGCTACTAAGCACCTTACTCCGTAATACCGGCGTAGAAGTAGAAAGTGCCAATGACGGCCAGCAGTGCCTCGACGCGATCGAAGTTCGCATGCCTGACATTGTATTTCTCGACATTGCAATGCCGCTAATGAACGGCGTCGAGGCACTCGCACACATAAAACAGCGTTGGCTAACAAACGCCCCGCCCTGCGTCTGCGTGACAGCCCATAGCATACACCTTCACAAAGAGTATTACCTTAATATAGGCTTCGCTCAATACATTTCCAAACCATTTAAAATAGAAACCATATACCAGAGTTTAGGCAGCTTACTCGACATTGAATTCTGCTATCACGATAGCCTCCCCAAAACGCCCGTAAAACAGCATTTATTCGACATAAAAAAACCCATTAATTATGGCGCGTTAAAACTCCCTGGTGATATATTAGTAGCACTAAAAGAAGCGGCCGAATTCAATGTACTAGATGATATCGAAACCCAAATCACAAAAATGAAAGCCCTCGGCGGTGAATGCGAAAACCTTGCATCTCATTTATCCATGCTGGTACAAGACTACGATACCGATGGTATTTTACTCGAACTGAGCCGTATTTCTCATGAATGAAAACTGTGCAAAAGTCCTTATTGTCGATGATACACCTCCCAATGTGGACTTACTGCGTAATATTTTGTCATCGTTAAATTACAAAATATCCTTTTCTTATGATGGCCACAGAGCCTTAAAAATAGCACCGCACTTTCAACCTGATCTAATTCTTCTCGATGTTAATATGCCCGGGATTGACGGATTTGAAACTTGCCGACAACTCAAGACTAACCCATTAACTCAACATATCCCTATCATTTTTGTCACCGCCCATACTGAAAGCTCAGCACTATCCAAAGCCTTCGAGTGCGGTGCCATCGACTATATCACCAAGCCCATTAAAGAAAGCGAAGTAATCGCTCGCGTTAAGACACAAATAGAGCTCCAACGAGCCCGCAACAAACTTCAGGGGCTTTACAATCAGATCGAAACCATCGCACGTTACAACAAATTATTACTTAATAGCGTTGCCGACGGTATTTTTAGCCTCAACACCAAGGGCAATATAAATTTTGTAAACCCCGCCGCCGAGACTCTCCTTGGTTGGGGACAGCACGAACTAATTGAACAGTCTTTAAAAGTACTCCTTAGTAGCAAAGACAGCACACGCTTTGTTTGGGAAGAGCACACCATTTACACAAGCTGCGCACAAGCCAAGACTCCCCACTGCGCCACGGCTATTTTTGCAAAACGTGACGACAGCACCTTTACCGTAGACTACTCAGCCTCCCCGTTGAGTGATGCTGAGGGTATGTTCACTGGCGCGGTTGTCATTTTTCGAGATGTTACCAAGCAGCGAGCACTCGCGGGTAAAATTGAACATCAGGCCACACACGATGCACTCACCGGTTTAATTAACCGCCGAGAATTCGAGAACCAACTCCAGCTACTACTCACAAGCGTAAAAGAGGACAAAAAAGAACACGTCATGATGTATATGGATCTCGACCAGTTCAAAGTGGTTAACGACACATGCGGCCACGGCGCCGGGGATGAATTATTACGGCAACTTTCGCATCGCATCAGCGAAACAATTCGCAGCCACGACACCCTCGCGCGTCTCGGTGGAGACGAATTTGGTGTATTACTTAGCAACTGCGCCATTAAATCAGGCGTCCGCGCCGCAGAGAATATTCTTAGCTGCATACAAAGCTTTCGCTTAAGCTGGGATTCAAAAAACTTCACCGTCGGCGCCAGCATCGGGATTGTATCCATTAACGAGCAGTGCGAGTCAATTGGCGACATAATGAGCCAAGCCGATAACGCCTGTTATGCCGCAAAAGAAGGTGGCCGCAACCGCATTCACATATACGACGACGATGACGTAGCACTGCAAGAACGAAAAGGCGATATGCAATGGGTTTCACGCATCAATAACGCTATCGAAAACAATGCCTTTGTTATCCAACGCCAATGTATTGTGCCGGTTATTGCCACTGAGAGATTCAACTTCGACCACTTTGAAGTCCTAATCCGCATGACTCAAGGTAACGACCGCCTTATCCCTCCGGGAGCATTTTTGCCTGCCGCCGAACGCTATAACCTCATCACCAACCTCGACCGCTGGGTGGTCAAATCACTATTCATATGGATAGATCAAAATCGTCACGAACTTGCCGACGACATACTCTGTTCCGTTAACCTCTCGGGACGTACCGTTGGAGAGGAAAGCTTTATCGAATTTTTATTCGAAGCCTTCGATACCTATAAAATAAAGCCCAGTAACATCTGTTTTGAAATCACCGAAACCGCCGCAATTACCAATCTAGCCCTCGCTTCAAATTTCATCTCCAAACTCCGCGACCATGGTTGCTACTTCGCGCTGGACGATTTCGGCAGTGGCTTGTCCTCATACACCTACTTGAAAGAGCTGCCAATCGACTTCATCAAAATTGACGGTGCCTTTATCAAAGGAATAGTACATTCCGATGTAGACTACGCCATTGTCAAATCCATTAGCGATATTGGTCACATATTAGGCAAACAAACCATTGCTAAATTTGTTGAAAACGATGAAATACTCGAAAAATTACGTATCATCGGCGTCGATTTTGCGCAAGGTTACGGCATTGACCGTCCACACAACATGTAAACCATCAATTATTCAGGCAGCGTTACAACCTAACTAAGCACACGTATCTAGGCTTCAGTTTTCACTATTCCCCATAATTTCTCTTAATTTCTCATAGCAGCGTCGGGAGTTGTACAGAAAACCAACAGCTTGCAACAAAATATCGCATCTCATCGATAAGAGTGAGCGCAATAGCTTAAGTTTATGCACAAAAATCGGTAAAATGTTCGCCGACATCTTACTTACCGCAATCAATAATAACCCGCCAGAAAAGTTTGAGAACACATTATGGGAAGAGCCTACCAAAACCGAAAACTATCCATGGCCAAAACCTCGGATGCTAACGCCAAGCTCTACAGCAAATTCAGCCGTGAGATATACATCTCCGCCAAATCAGGCGGCCCCGACCCCGATGCCAACCTCACTCTCCGCGGCCTCCTCGATCGAGCAAAAAAAGAACAAGTCCCGGGTCACGTCATTCTAAAAGCCATAGAGAAAGCCAAAGGTGTTGGCGGTGAAGACTTTGCCGTCGCGCGCTACGAAGGTTTTGGCCCCGGCAACTGCATGGTCATTGTTGATTGCTTAACCGACAACCCTAACCGCACCTACGGTGATGTGCGTACCTGCTTTAACAAAATCAAAGCCAAGATCGGTAGCCAAGGCACCGTGATGCACATGTTTGATCACAGTGCCATTTTTGTTTTTTCCAGCAGCGATGAAGAGGCGATTCTTGAAGCACTAATGGAAGCCGACGTCGATGTCACCGACATTGAAAGCGATGATGGCAAAATCACCGTCTTCGCTCCACATACCGAATATGGCAAAACCAAATCCGCTTTACACAACCTACTCGGCGATGATGTCGAACTGGATGTTGATGAGATTCAGTTCGTCCCACAAAACACCACCGACTTAGGCGAAGACGACGTCGCGACTTTAGAGCGCTTTATTGATATGCTCGAAGACCTAGAAGACGTACAGTGCGTTTATCATAACGGGGTTTATTAAGCTCATTAATAACGATATTCAACGCGAAACTCAGACAAGTAAACAGCTCAATCATACTGAAACAGCTTAAAAATGGACGCATAAAGGCGGGAAACATTGAAAGACACCAAGCAAAACAGCCCGCCTAACAAGCAAAAGCCCCCAATAGGAACGCATTTCATCCTCGATTTTTGGGGGGCTAGGAATCTAGAAAACGCTGAAATACTAGAACAAAGCCTCAGGCAAGCCGCCGAAGTTGCTGGCGCCACCTGCCTACAAGTCAACCTCCATCACTTTGGAGAAGGCCAAGGCATCACCGGTGTCGCCTTACTCGCAGAGTCGCATATTAGCGTACACACCTGGCCGGAATTAAATTACGCAGCTTTTGATATTTTTATGTGCGGTGTTTGCCAGGCAGAGCTCTCAGTCGAGCTGTTAAAAGAAGTCTTCGCACCGGAAAAGTACGAGATTAAAAAGATTTTACGTGGTGAATTTTAAGCGACTCACCCAATTCACTCCTAACACAGTACATCTAGACGATACATACTGCATTCCAAGCACAATGTTACTAACCTTTTTCTGTCTTCCTATAAAATAAGCCCCTACAATCACGATTTCACGGGCTTCAACACGGAGTGAGTTATGCGTTCATACAGAACTTTTTTGGGAATCGCGATAATAGCCTTTTTTTTTAGCGCCT
The DNA here is from genome assembly GCA_002746115.1 of Alteromonadaceae bacterium. Lineage (GTDB taxonomy): Bacteria > Pseudomonadota > Gammaproteobacteria > Pseudomonadales > Cellvibrionaceae. Next base: position 5,703 of record NVXL01000006.1, on the reverse strand, counting down.
GCGGTGGTGGCGGCTCTTCGTCAACGCCCCCCAGCGGCTCAGGTAACTCATCAAGCAGTAGTAGCTCGTCTAGCAGTAGCTCCTCCAGCAGCTCAACAACTAGCAGCTCTTCAGGTGGCGTTTGTCCGATCGACTCGCAAGACTCCCTTAACAGCTCAGTCGACACCTTAGTCAGCAATCAGAATACAGCGATATCAGGCAAAATATTGGTCTTTTCCCGAACCGAAGGCTTTCGTCATTCCAGCATCACCCCAGGCATTAACATGTTACAAGACATGGCTCAGAGCAACGGCTGGGCGATCGATGTCACCGAGAATGGCGCAAGCTTTACCGAGTCAAATCTAGAACAATATAACGTGGTGGTTTGGCTAAACACCACAGGTAATGTACTCGACAGCATGCAACAAACCGCGTTTGAAAACTTTATTGATGGTGGCGGTGGTTACGTCGGCATCCACTCTGCCGCCGATACTGAATTTGATTGGGCCTGGTATGGCGATCTTGTCGGCGCCTACTTTCAATCGCACCCTCAAATCCAATCAGCCAACATAAATATTGAAGACCATTCTCACCCGGCAACAGCCCATCTTGACGCAAGCTGGGCACACACCGATGAGTGGTATAACTACCGAGCGAACCCCCGAGACAATGTCTCAGTACTCATGTCCCTAGATGAGGCCAGCTATGATCCGGGCGGCGACCCGATGGGCGACCATCCTATCGCTTGGAGCCATGAGGTTGGGGAAGGCCGCTCCTTTTATACCGGGCTCGGGCATACCGCTGAAACCTATGGTAATCCCGACTTTATTGCCCACATTGAGGGCGCCCTGCTGTGGACGGGAAGAATGCAGAAGAGCCTTAATCAATGGACTGGTAGCCCGCCTCCTGATTCTGATTTTACGACCAGCGTAATTGCGACAGGTATTGACTTGCCGATGGCAATGGAAATATCTCAGGACGGGGATGTTTTCGTCATCGGTCGTAGGGGTAATTTTTATGCCATGGAAAACACGCAACTCATATCTAAAACTCAGTTAATCGTCGATAGTTCAGATGAGAAAGGTTTAATCGGCTTTGCACTCGCTCCAGATTTCACTCAAAGCCGGCATGCCTTTTTTCATTACACCAGTGCAAATACGTCGGAACAAATTGTCTCCCGTATTTCTGTTAATTCCAACAACACATTGGCTTTAAGCAGCGAATTTATTCTACTGCGCTACCCAGCATCTCCCGGTTGCTGCCATGTCGCAGGCGATCTCGCCTTTGACTCTGCTGGCAATTTATATATCGCCACCGGCGACAATACCAACCCCTTCCAATCCAGCGGATACGCGCCGATTGACGAAAGTACTGGACGACAAAATTTTGATGCGCAGCGAACATCGGCCAACACTAATGATCTACGCGGCAAAATATTACGTATAAAACCAAGGCCAGAAGGTAGCTATACAATTCCTGCCGGAAATTTATTTATTGCTGACGACCAGCATCGAGCAGAAATCTACTCAATGGGACTGCGCAACCCCTTCAGAATCAGTATCGATAAAATGACGGACACGCTCTTTTGGGGGGACATCGGCCCTGATGCCAATGTTACAAGCGCAAACCGCGGCCCTAGCGGTCTTGACGAAATTAATCGAACCACAGCACCCGGCAATTTTGGCTGGCCTTATTTTATAGGCGCCAATCAGGCCTACACGGATTATAACTTTAACTCAAACAACGCTTCCGCGCCCTTTAATCCACAAGCGGTGGAAAATAACTCCATCAATAACACCGGAGCAAACCAACTCCCCGATGCTACCCCCGCTTGGTTTAATATTGGTCACCGCGCCATGATGGTCGCTGATGTCTATCGATGGAATGCCGACGTGACGGACGAATACAAATTACCGAGTTACTTTAATGGACGCCTACTCGCTTGGAATTTTAACAACGACAGGATGTTTGAGCTGGATGTCAGCGCAGCCTCGCCTACCCCAAGAGCTTGGTTAGATACATCCCTATTGGTGGGTATTATCGATGCTGAGATTTCCCCCCAAAACAACCGTTTATATTTATTATCCTATGGCGATAACTGCTGCGGCTCGCCGCCATTTTCCGGCACCCTAGCAGAAGTCCGCTACACCGGAGAGGGCAATAACCCACCACCGCAACCAGCGCCGCCTTTTGAGCCCGGAGATAATGTCTCTTTTGGTTTTGACGGTCGCTTTGTTTCTGCTCCAACCAACAACCCCTTGACCCTTGTAAATACAAACACCCTGAGCGATGCAGAGATATTTACCATCGTTGATGCAAGTAATGGCGCAGTCGCCTTTCGCTCCCTGAGTACAGGTTTATATGTCACCTCGAGTGATGACGGCAATTCTAGTAACAGTAGTGTACTCATTGCGAACGCCACCGAGATTGGCTTAGAGCAGCAATTTGATTTTATTCAAAACAATGACGGCTCCCAATCTCTGCGCGCCAATGCCAACTGCCAATATGTCGGTGTTTCAAATTCTCCTTCACCGACACTTAGCGCAAGCTTAGCCAGCCCCGATGCCAGCGCACAATTCCAATTTGCTTTTGCAACAGCCTGCACAGAAGACCCCAATGCCGCCATCGCATGCCGCCCCAACGCTAGAGCCTATCTCAATATGCCAGCAACCCTCGCCGATGATTTTAGCAATGTACCAGGGCTCTTATCCCAAACAGGTGCCTTCGATGATGTGACAAGCCTGAGCCCCAGTACAAGTATGATTCCCTACGATTTAATCGCCCCCCTATGGTCAGACCGGGCAGAAAAACATCGCTGGATGGCCGTACCTTCTGGCTCTCAGCTTGTATGGGCAGAAGAAGGCAAGTGGCAGTGGCCCACAGGCACCGTCATGGTGAAACATTTCGAACTCCCCATCGACGAGTCACAACCCGACCTAGTTCAACGCCTTGAGACACGCCTGATCGTCGTTCAAGACGATGGCAGTATTTACGGTGTGACATACAAATGGCGGGCAGATAACAGTGACGCTGATTTACTTACCGACAGTTTTACCGAAGACATCACCATACAGTCGGACAATGGCAGCTGGACACAAACCTGGAACTACCCTAGCCCGTCCAACTGCATCAGCTGCCACAACCCTGAAGCAGAAGGTATTTTGGGGCCTAAGACAGCGTCTTTAAATAAAACCTGGCTTTACCCAACAGGCGTAGAAGCGAACCAGCTTAGTACACTAGTGAACTTGGGGCTTTTTTCTCAGCCGGTTGATTTAAGCAATCTCGATATCTTACCGGCACACGCCCATATTGCAGATGAAAGTAAAACGCTGGAACACCGGCTGAGATCTTACTGGGATATGAATTGCGGAAACTGCCACGGCCCACAGGGCATTGCCGCCCGCTGGGACGCCCGCTACGAAACCCCGCTAGAAGCTCAGGGAATTATTAATGGCGAATTATCAGGGCAACGTGATTATTTCACCGACTACGGTCTTATTGATCCCTTCGTTGTCGACCCTAGTAATCCAGATAATTCTATTTTATATATTAGGGATAAAAGTATCGATCCGAATGATCGTATGCCGCCGTTAGGGCGATTGCTTGAAGATGAGAATTATATGGGGGTTTTGGAGGAGTGGGTTAATGGCTTGCCTTGAACACCAACAGGGGTTAAAACCCCTGCCTACTGATCTACAGCCCCTTTCGGGGCTAGCTTACGTTTAATGTTGTCAGCTGATTCATATTAAGGTTTAATTTTAATACTCTCTTCGACCCACTCGCCAATATTACTCTGCTCATGATCAAACTCGACCCCCAATAGCACCACCCGCTTATTTTGGCCAAGGTATTTTTGCGCGTATTGTTTATCCTTGATCTGCTGTAAGGCGGCTTCTTTTGTGCCTTGCAGTTTAAACTCAATAACATAGATCGCATTATCCGTTTGAATGACACAGTCTATTCGCCCCTTGTTCGTACTAACTTCCACCTCTGCGGTAAAAGCCAATAGCTTGCAAATAACAAAAAATAGTGACTGATAATATTTCTCGTTTTTCAGTGTAATGTCATAAGGTACATTCGCCAAGAATATTCTTAGCTGGTCAACAAATGTCGAGACGTCACCCTTGTTTAAAGCCTTATGCATTTTCGCGGCATATATATTGGTTAAACTGGGGCGCACACCTGCGTAGTTTGCCGCAAGGGAATGAAAAAACGAGTCTTTTATTTCCTGATTCGGAAAGTCGAGGAAGTACGATGGCGCATCGTAATGCTTTATCGTCAGGTAGCCTGTTTGCAGCAGCACGGCATAAACATCAAGGTCTTCCGGCTCAACAGCATAGAAAGCCGCAGCACCGACCTCCATACGTTCCAATTCGGACAAATCCGTTTGGTCGCGTTTTAACAGGTGAATTAGGAAAGTTGGCGTGGCACTTTGAAACCAGAAATTATTAAATTCCTGGTGGCGTAGTAAGGAAAGTATAGAATGAGGGTTATAAACCGTTTCACCTTTTGGGTGAAGGCAATAACCGTTATACCACTGCTTGGTTTTCGCTTTGATGACATCAATACTTTGACTTTCGGCCTCTGCAATGTCACTCAACCCAGCACTTAAATAGTGCTCTAGCTCCGCTTGGGTATAACCACATAGCGTTGCTGACTCCTGATTCATACTTATGTCGTTAAGGTTGTTCATACCGGAACTATCTGCCTCAGGGAAAGCACTTACCTTAGAAAACTTCGAGACTCCCGTGACAAAAACAAACCTTAAGTGCTCATCGAGCGCCTTTACCACTGCATAGAAAGCGTTCGTTGTATTTTTAACCTCAGCAAGCTCGCCTGTTTCGAGCGTATTGAGAATGGGTTTATCATATTCGTCAATTAACAATACAACCTTCTTCCCGGTTTTCTGGTGAAGCAAAGTGATCAGTTCGTCAAACTGTCGCTCGTAGCGTGTCGCTGTTAAAGTGATTTGATGAACAGCGGCCAAGGAGACGGCCTGCTCAGAGATAAAACTTCGAAGACTTTCAGCATTGGTAATTTCGGCTTTAGTAAATTCGAGCTTGACCACTGGGTGAGCGTCAAAGGCATAATCGGTATCGGCGATGTCTAGCCCTTCGAACAGCGCTTTGCGCCCTTGAAATATCGCTTCCAAGGTGGATATTAGCAGTGACTTACCGAAACGCCGAGGCCGTGAGAGAAAGTACCACTTGCCTTGGCTTATCAGCTGATGAATATCCGCCGTCTTGTCAATATAGACGTAACCCTCTTCAATGATTTCGGAGAAGGTTTGTATCCCTATAGGGTATTTCATAAGCTAACGCCAAGTGCTTTCATTGTCTGTTGGGCGTAAGTATACCAACCACTACCGCCTATGCATTGCTTTTATGCTACAGCTAGGCGTGGCGGGGGCATCACAATGTATACCAAGTGGCATGCTCATTATTCGCGGTCTCCGAGTTAAGGACGGGACAGGCACTCCCCTATTGACACAAAGACTCACAGAGATATACTGGTCATCCATCCAGCTTAAGGATAAGCCTCATGACACGCCCTAGAAAAGAACAAGTCAGTATTGGCGATACACCCTACTACCACATCGTCTCTCGCTGCGTACGCCGAACCTTCCTCTGCGGGACTGACGCGAACACAGGAAAATCTTACGAACACCGGCGATCGTGGATAGAAAACAGGTTAAGACTCCTCTCCTCTATCTTTGGTATCGAT
>NVXL01000121.1 GCA_002746115.1 Alteromonadaceae bacterium | reverse complement strand
GAAGTAAGAGGAATACGTTACCAGCCAATGGTCTATGACATTGAGTAAAACAAGACATGGGTCTGCCCCGAATGGCACTTGCTTAAGCGTAAGCATCTGATATTTATAAAGAAAAGGTAGGCCGCATGGTAGACTGATTGCGACCAAACAACTCATTCTCACAAGAGACCTGCCTTAGAGGAAAGGGGTCAGGAGGGAAGGGGTCAGGAAGGGGTCAAATCTTGACTTTTACCAATTAGCAGATCTCGTCAAAAGCTGTTGGATTAGTAATCGTTGGGATACAGCTAGCTGTTACTAAAGCGGTTACACATTATCAGAATCCAAATACTTTTCCGTAGCTTTTACAATCAAAGCGCTTCTGGATAAATGATTTTGAGAGGCGTAGGCGTCCATCTTTTTAACGATATAAGTGCCATTCGGGGTAGACCCCTTAATGGCCAAATATGCCACTAGTACTGCTCCTGTACCCATGAAGAATGCTTGCGTATATCTAACGGCTACACCATAATGTATAGCTGTTAGATATACGGAGGTTTGTCATGTCAAAAACAGCACCGATTAATATGCGGGTTGAGCCCCGCCAACACGCTCTACTCACCAAAGCCGCCCAACTGTTACACAAGGACAGAAGCGCGTTTATTCTGGATGTCGCCTGTAGAGAAGCAGAGAATGTGTTGCTGGATCAACGCTTATTCCTGCTGGATGAAGCTGAATTTGAAGCATTTGAAACAGCTCTAAGTGCACCATTGCCGGAGAATGCCAAATTGAAAAGCTTACTGCAGGAAGCAGCACCTTGGGAAAAATAGCCTCACCAGTTTTATTACATCCGGATCATAAGCTTCAGTCCTTTAATTGTGGGAATTCGACTTTGGATGAATGGCTGGTCAAGCGCGCACTCAAAAATCACGACAGCGGTGCCAGCCGGACATTCGTGATCTGCGATGAGGGCAACTCCGTAATTGGTTACTATGCGCTAGCTACGGGCAGTATAGAGCGTGATGTGGCCACTAAAAATTTCTCCCGGAGTATGCCTGAACCAATTCCGGTCATTATGCTCGGGCGACTCGCGATTGATCAAAACTACCAAGGTAAACGCCTCGGCGCCGGGCTTCTCAAAGATGCCATGGTTCGCACGCTCGCGGTTACCAGCACAATCGGAGCCAGAGGCTTGCTCGTCCACGCAATTTCGGAAGAGGCTAAGCGGTTTTATTTACAGTATGGATTTCAAGAGTCACCAGTTGACTCCATGACGCTCATGCTCTCTACAAAAAATATTCGCAAGCACTTCGACTGAAAAAAAGTGGTAGGATCGGCACGGTTATTGAGAACAAGAAAGCAAGAAAGGGGTCTGACCCCTTAACGCAAGTACACACTTTCCAAGAAGGTCGTTGATGAGATCTGTAGGTCGGAAAAGCGAAGCGCCTTCCGACGCGACTATACTCCCCAACTAAGCGCATGCGGATTTTAAGATCGCCATAGGAGCGGACTGTCTCTTTAGAAACCGTATTACTTTCGAGTGAGGCGTTAAAGTGAACCTTGGGGCGAAAAAAGCAGAAAAGGAGTCTGCCTCCTTAATGTATGCTCCCAAAACTCAATGCCAGTCAATTAGCTTAAGTTAATGGTATCGACTTCCGTGTCTATAGCTAAATAATAGGATACTAGCTGCCCGAACAATTTTTCAAAAATGACCAGGTGGCATCACTACCAGGAACGGTGTTTGTGTACCAATTAGCGGTGTATGCTACACCGTCAAACACCATCGGATCGCCCGCTTCATTGTGCGTGACCTGACCACCCGCCCAATCTTTCGTTGTCCAGTTAGGGTATACATTAATATCACCGCAACTATCACCGCCATCCACAATACAGCCGTTTGCACCAACAACGCTCCCTATAGGTGTACCAGGGCATTGATCAAGATCATCCGCTACGCCATCGCTGTCTTCATCAGCAACACCACAAACTTCTTCGCCAGTTACATTGTCTGCGCCTAATCTGGATACCAAGGCATCTAATTGCTGACAGTTGATATTTTCGTTACCTGTAATATCAACACTTGAGAGTAGTGGAGCGTCAAGTAAAGGCGCTATGTCGGTAAGATTGTTGTGTGCTAGGTCAAGAGCACTCAAACTATACAGCTCTTCAATTCCCTCGACAGAGCCAATGCCTGCTGTACGACAGCTTAATGTTTGGAATTGATCAATAGTGACATCGCCATAGCCGTCAATACAACTGCTTAACTGTGCATCATTAAAGTTCGGGCTGCTTATAAATGGCTCCTGCGTCCAACTAGCATAGGCAAAGCGATGTTCGTTTAACATTCTTGCAGCATCCGCGACATCGGGAATGCCACATGGCACATTATTTTCACCATCAAAACAATCTAAGTTTGGGTTAGAAAATATATCAAGCGGTACTGTAAATAGGACATTTACGCCATCGCCATCACTATCCAACWKTGTTAAATCGCCATAACACATTACCGTGTCAAAACCCGGCTGTAGTGCCGATACCGGTAYACGCGCATAACCCGTTCCATAGRACTCCACTGGCGGCSWCAACCGGGAATCGAAHTSCCCCTGACAATGCCCAAGCCCCAKATTGTGACCTATTTCATGCWGATCRDMGKRYRAATTGAGYTGGGYAACAGAATATGGYMYTGGYTCGTTGATGTTARTGGGGTAGTAASCMHSRCCRCCAWAMWKGGCTTTTACYAATACMACWAAATCAGCGCCRTGYACTTCTTTTAATCGAGGAACTCCCRYAAARGGWCCCGTTGCCMATYTCAGGGGMRCGATTTGYGTATCACCAGRGATAAAATCTGGTACMCCCTCAATAACTTCGGTATGCGCCACTTTAAAKTTTATAWRAATRCCACTGGTTTCAAAAACATCATTATTGAAGTCAACCCTCGCTTGGGCTTCTTCTTCAATRGTTTGCAGSCCAAGYCCGTYTWGAGCATCCTCMGTATATAAATACATKACTCGAATTTCTGCGGGTGMATTMACCTGCGACAACGCCGGTGARCTTTGCATTMCCATCGTGGYMGCGGCCAATAAGGCACAACTAATTGAAGTTACTTTTTTCATTTTTTCTCCATTGTTAATGTGGCCTAGTTTATGTTACGCACTCAGAAGTGGTAATCACTGACAGGCCTTACAGTTTAAATATTTCAGCGACTTGATTTGGTTTATGTGTAAACTAGAGCGTGCCATTTTTAGAGATATTCATATCGTGATGCTTATCAACACGCTGTATTAAATTTCTATCAATAATCCAGCCATTACCATTGACCATCTTCAATGAATAACTTGCGGTTGGTGTGATTATTTTTCCTTTTGTGACATATTCACCTATCGAGAAAATAGCACGATAAACCGACGTTTCCCCCTCAACCTGTAGTTTTATACGCATACCACCGCTTTTGTGGTGTTGGATGTCAGAAACGGCCACACTTAGGTTGTTATTGTTAATAGGTAGATGGAATGAATCCCCCAAGGTCACGTTCCTAAGTGCGTCAATATCCATCGATATTATTTGACTGTGCTCAGGGGTATCATCTATTTCTTCAGCGCTATCTTTAGAAACTATATTAAATAGGTTTTTTGTTTCGGGCTGTTCGTCGGAATGGGTAATGTGGCCTTCGGATTTTACTGGCTGATATTTTTTTAAATCCTCTATTGAAGGGTCTGTTGAAGGCTCTATTGTATGACTATTAATCTCATTGTTTAAGAATTTAACATTAACAGTCTTGTTAATATCTTCATCGAACCTGGCAGGCTCTGAAATTATTTCAGAATTTCGCTGTATTAAAATACTACATACAGCAAGCGCCAACAACCCAAGTGAAAACATCTTTTTATTGCTTTTAATAAACAACATCGCAATAACATCCATAGTTATTAATTGAGTTTTATCACCCGCTTCAAACCACACGGCGTAATATTCTATTTTTGTAGAGGTGTTAACATTTAGGCGAAATCATAATGGTTATAATATTAAAGGGCAACAGGTAAATAGGGGGAGAAACCATTTTAATGGTGAACGTTATTGTTTTACGAAACGCACTATATGCCCCTAAATGTTTAAAACTTCCAGGCATGTTTTATTATGGTGTAATAGTATCGGTTGTTGCGGGAATAGTATCAATAAAATACGTTCGGAACGTGTATAGCTAAGCTCTGCCTATCCTATTTTCAGTAATGATCATCAATGTTAATGTGGTAACTATTCAGGTCAATTAATTAACTTATATGGCGGGTAAGTGGCCAAGGAGCATGTTTTAGTGAGATAACTCAAGACTAGGGGCTATATAAAGAGCCTATTTTCTTTTAGCTGTCGGTACTCGATGAATTTAGTTTGTCTAGTAACTCAATACTGCGTTTTGGATTTCCAAAAGCCGCAAGCGTACGAAAGCGAGTTTCGCTATCAGAACCTAAATATTTTTCCGTAGCTTTTGCAATCAAAGCACTTCTGGATAAATGATTTTGAGAGGCGTAGTCGTCCATTTTTTTAACGATATAAGTGAGTATCGTCACCTAAATGTACATATGCAGGGTATATCATCTTACCAATCCCAACCGGCTTGCCGGTATATATTGCGTAGGGTGCCAACTGGCATGTCCTTACCTGGGTGGGGCACCATCACATGGCCAGCTTTATCGGGATGCTTAAATTTTTCGTGGTCGCCTTTACTGTTCATTGCTAAAGCATACACACAAATACACACTTTTTAAGAAGGTCGTTGGTGAAATTTATTGGGATAGATAAGCGCCTCATTCACAATTAGACGTGCATGATCACTCGTCTTCAGGGCAATCTATTGGGCAGTTGTGCAGTAAATCGGCATCAATATCGAGTTCACCAAATTCATTTACAATCACGGCAATGCGTTTGCCTTGGGCTTTTTTAAGCACATTGGTTAATAGTGTGGTCTTGCCGCTGCCTAAAAATCCGGTGACGATTGTCGCGGGGACAGCTGCTTTTTTACAGAACATGTTCTGTAAGCGGCATTCCCTATTAATCCTAGTGGAACCTTAGATCGAGGGGCATTGTATACGAGTTTTGGGGGGATGAGTAGGAGGTTCAAGGGGTGGGGAGTGGTGAGCGCTGTGGGCCGTGTTTGGGTTATTGGGGCGCGGTTTATTGGGTAGGGTGCTGCCAGGGATGTTAGTGTAAATTGCGCTGTAATGAGGATGTAGGTGCCAATATTCGGGTTTTGTAAGGCTTTTTTGTTCGGGTTGGATGTGCTCTGCTAAACTTGTTCAGTAACTGTTGATTTAGGTTGTTTGTATGAACAATGTACAGGCAAATAGGGACAAGTACCCGCTATTTTCTATGCTTGATTATAAGTTGCTGTTTTAGTTGGTATTTCTATCCCCGTGCATGATGGCAAGATTGGACGTAGGCGAGATATTGACTTTGGTTGTTTCTTGGTTGGCGAGCTGTAGGTTAGATAGCTCAAGGCTTGTGGCTGTTTTGGTTGGGTTTGTTGTTTGGCAATATAGCTAGGTGAATGTAGGCTTTAAGTGTTATACACAAATTTATGCCTCTTAAGTGGAGAGATCGAAAAGAATGGGAACATCCGTATTTTTAAGTTACCCCAAACCATTTAATGAAGATCAAGATAGGTTTATTACCGAGCTTAATGATTACTTGGTTTCTAGAGGTTATGCGGAAAAGGCGGAAAAGGGGTCTGATCCCTTAATGTGAACGTGAGTAATTATTATGCGGTGTTCTGAATTTTCTGTAGGTTAAATTAACGATGGAGGAGGGCGAGAAGTTTGTGGAAGTGTTTGATACCATAAGTAAAAATTTGACCATTTTCATTTTTTGTCTTTATAGAATTAGCTCTACCCAAAGTTGAAAGGTGAGACAGTCTTATCTTTCGAATGTAAACGGTGTGTATATTCATCCACATCACTTTAATTTTAACGGAGTTAAAAATGAAAATAGTACAAATAACAATAGCAATACTAACGGTATTTAGCTTGTCGGTAAGTGCTACAGACTTTAGGCCTTCTACCACGGTAGATTCAGAAGTATTTCCAGCCGCTAATTTTTGTGGTATGCAAAAGCATAGTAAGGAACCTGTAGCCTATCCGTATCAAGGTGGATATGWAGTTACTGAAGGYTATAWWATGGCGTGTAGTTTGCCATTTAAATCAGGTCGTTACATTGAACGCGTAGTACTTGATTTTACCATTAACGGTATGTCACCACGCAGTTGTAGAGTTGGTTTTACTCGTGCTTCTAGCGGCGCTACTGTGTCCAATGTTATGACATTAGATACAAGTGGTGGTATTRAAGTTTTTCATTATGAAGATCTAGGTGCAGAGAATATATATGAACCCGGTTATATAAATAATGCACTACTACTTTGGTGTGAACACTGGAACTTTACCGGTTCTTCGTWTGTTCGTTATGGTTCAATACGAGTGGAYTATACACAGCTATAACTAAACTAAAAATATACACAGATGTCTCGTTCTCGTTGGTGTGATAAATCAATACTTGACCCCACTCTATACATATTTTGGAACAGGTATGGGAGTTGTGTGACACTCCTATAATTATTTCCCCCCAAGCAATGTCAAAAATAGGTGAAGTTAATGGTTAAAATTTCGATATTTAAGATTTTTGGTTTTTTGTTACTGACTCAGTTAGTTGCCTGTGGCGCCGAAAAGAAAGGTGATAGTTATGATATTAAAAAAATGGGCGACGAATGTGCAGAATTGGTATCTGAAATACCAGTGTTTAGTTGTTTAGACGGAGAGGTTATTCCAATTACGAAGAATGGTATAAGAATTGACCAAGGGCAACATTCAATCAATAAGAATACCCGTTGTGATAGGCCTAAAAGAGCTCATGCTGGCACGGAGTATGGTCGGTGCCAGCCTTTCTCTAGGGTTGGACGTTTGGCAAGCGAAGACCCTGATGTAAAAATAAATTTTATTTGTAGAAAATTTAATATTGTTGATGATCAAGAGGATGTAATGTTTAATGGGGTAGCGGTTGTCGCTCATAATACTAGAACTGGTGATACTTGCTTTTTTCGTCAAAATGATAATTATGATCCTGATTCCAACACCATTACAGAAGACACCCATCCGCGAGATGCTACGCGAGTGCCGCCACCCTCCGAACCAGAAGATAAAACACCTCCTGGTAAACCTACAGCAAAAACTTTTTGGAAAACACCAGAAAAAGCAGCGGAACAGAATTGCATGGCCTGTCATGATGCCGGACCGTTTATACATACCCCACATGTAGACCAAGTAACATTTGGGGTCTCGAATGAAAGGGTGGTTTATCCGGTGAATAATTGCAGTGGAACAGGAGATATAGATTGTGAGCCGAATTACAGGGTAGTTGGCGAGCCATTTCAAAAATGGGGAACGCCCAATTATATCAAGCCTACAGGAAATCAGTGCGTGTCGTGTCATATTTTAGGGCCGAATTTATCAAGTGGCTGTTTAACTAAAGATGCTACGGGACAATTAACCACTGATAATGCTGACGGACAAGATTGTAAACAATGGGTGGGTGATAGTAGCTGCAAGGACATTGAATCGCCAAAGTGTGCGCAACCTTTTCATTTTTTAGAATCTGTTACCGATGAATATGATAAGTACCCTAATGCGTATTGGTCAGGGCATACTAATGATTTAGGTCTAGACAAAGATAGCTGGTCCAGAAAATGGTTAGAGGATATAAAGCAAATTGAAGGGTGTCATGTACCCAAGTTAATTACCACAAGCTTAAAGGGCGAATGCAACTTAACTGAGTTTAGATCAATGCGCGATATAACAGACGAATAAGGCCTTCAATGGTGCTGAGATGTCATTGCGGTCAGGTTGTGTGCATAAAGGAGCCTGCTTGACTGTTGAAAACACGACTTGACCCCTTATCAACTAATGAGAGAAAGGGGTTAAATATTGGCTTTTATACATTAGCTGATATGGCAGGTAAGTGGCCAAAGCACATATTTTGGTGTGATAAGTCAAGACTTGACCCCACCCTACACGCTGATACTGTGATCAGGTTGTGCACTTACTGGCTGAACGTGGGAATGGAAAACGGAGATATGCTCTAGAGAGCAAGTGGCATTAATGTTTGACGAAAATCCTGATGTTGCGCGTGCTTGTCATAAAAAAGGTGTTAATGCCATGTGCGTAAGTGAACGCACATGGTAATTTGAAAGCAATATTTAATGAGTAAGCCTCAATAATATCTGTAGGTCGAAAAAGCGAAGCGCCTTCCGGCGTGACCATACTCCCTCCAGATGGGCAAGCTTAATACCAAGCCTACCTAAAGCCGCTTAATATCCGAACGTAGCCGCGAGAGCCAATGTTTAAAGGTTTGTTTCCATACTCGGCGCATATTGCCGGTTGTATTGGTGGAGTCGACGGTTAAAGCCATTTTGACGTCGTCCTCAATAAAAGCCACAAGCTTTCCGCTCTTAGAATCAACTAAGCGCATACGGATTTTAAGATCGCCATAGGAGCGGATTGTCTCTTTAACAACCGTATTGCTTTCGAGTGAGGCGTTAAAGTGAACATTGGGGCGAAAGGCAATTAAACTCGCATCTAAGCGTAGCGTATTTTCACCAGGTTCGTCGGTAATGGTGAGTGGGCCACGGCTTGATTTAAATATCTTGTTAGCGACAGATTCATAAGGTGTGATATAGGGAAGAATATCCTCGTAACTCACATTCTCCCAGCTAATATCAGTACTTCTGTCCCTGGTAGTCATAATTTTTAATGCGTCAACTCTGATGAGTGGGACGATGATCTTGCTATATTTTTTTAGTTCATTGCGATCATTTACTAGGAACACGCCTAGTTGACTGTCGCCGAGCAATAACATCGGCTTGTCTAAGCCGTCTACCGGTACCTCCTTATCCTGTGTCGCGCAGGAAAAGAGCAGACCGCTGATGATGAGTGCAGTTGTAAGTTTTATGATTTTCATGGGTGCTTTGTACTTCCTTTGTTGGTTAATTATATGCCATCTTGACAGTGCGCTAGCTAGCACAGGAACCAGATCCAGACAGGTGGGAACTGGTCAAAGTGGTCGCTTGTTATGTGCGCCCATATTGATCTAAATGGTTAGTTGCCCTACATTTTTTGATCAGACTGTTTAAATTTTGCTTCAGTACTAACGTTAACTACTGAATCTCTATTAATACTGACAACATAAAAATTATACCCCAGATGCTGTCAAATAACGACGCATATATGCTTGAACGGTAGCGCTGAGCCCTAGTGAAATCCGCACCTAGCCACAAATTGAATGCTCCTTCTATAAAGTCGCCTATTGAGTGGGGATAACAAGGGCACTTGCCGACATGAAGGTACGGTGTTAGGTTATATTTCCCGTTACACTCACCGCATTGCTATTAGCAACCATTCCATCCTTCGGGTCTTAGCACCCATTAGAAATACCGAAAATGGCGAAAGAAAAAAAGAAATTGACAGCAGCTCAAAAGAGAGCAAAGAAAGAAGCGAAAGCGGAAAGACAGAAAAAATATATGTGGGTCTTCATGAATGGTAAACAAGTTCGAGTTAAAAGACCTCCAACAATTGATGGTATACCGGTAGACGAATATATTGAACAAAATTCAGATCCAATATGGCGGCATCAGAACGGGAAGCATGAAGTGCTTCATGCGCGTGAATTAGTTGAAGAATCAGAGACTGAAGACGATGTACCATTTTAAATAGTACAATTGGTTTTACTCGGGGAGTGCCCGTCCTTGTGTTTTGTTGATTGTAAATTGGGTTGTAATGTAGATGTAGGTGCCAATATTCGGGTTTTATAAAGATTTTTTGTTCGGGTTAGATATGGTCTGCTAAAATTGTACAGTAATTGCTGGTTTAGGTTGTTTGTATGAACAATTTACAGGTAAATAGGGGCAAGAGGTAAAAAGGGGACAAATCTTGATTTTTACGTATTAACTGATATGGCGGGTAAGTGGCCAAGGCGCATATTTTGATTCGATAAGTCAAGACTTGCCCCCACCTATTTGCGTGACCCCACCTATTTGTGACCACTCGATCTTTGCATTACATTGACCTCATTATGCATTTTGTGAAAATTAAGTTCCTACCATTACTGCGGAAAAATCAGCTCGTAAGCGAATTTATTAGGTTGAGATTTTATGAAAACTATTATTTCTATATTATTGATTTACTTACCCTTGTGTTCAGCGGCAGCCGAGAGGGAGTTTGATGTTGCAGGCTGGGCACGAGAAAGTACTGGATCTAGCACCGTTGACGGTATTGCAATCAGTACATCAAAGACGCGCAATAAAAATTACGAACTGAATATTGCGCTGCCAGCAAGCTACAAGACTGATACTGAGAAGCAATATCCAGTGTTGTATTTACTAGATCCTTACTGGGATTTCATTGCGGTCAATTCAATGTTAAGTGCGTTGATATACGATAAATATCTTCCAGAGATTATTGTAGTTGGTATTGGATATGCGGGCAAGAATCCCGACTTTGGTACCTTGCGCCAAATTGACTACACTCCAGTTATGGATAAGTTCGATAAGAATAGCGGTGATGCAAAGGCATTTCTTACGTTTCTTGAAGAAGAGGTGATACCTAAGGTTGAGAAAGACTTGCGTGTTGACACTTCATTTCGGGGGCTAGCGGGAGCATCTTTGGGAGGGCTGTTTGCACTTTATTCGATGTTTGAGCGCCCTACTTTATTCCAGGGTTATATTGCCAGCAGCCCAGCAATACTCTGGGGGCGGCGTTGGATTATGCAAAGAGAAATAGATTTTTTTTGGGGTAACAGTCAAGATCTTTGGCTGGAAAATCCTGAGAGAGGCTTGCCTACCCGATTGTTTATGACGGTTGGAACACCTGAAATTGAAGTCAATTGGTTATATGAAGCTAAGGCCTTTGATATGCTCATTGCTCACCGAGGCTATGAAGGGTTTTCATATGAGTTTCATGTATTGGATGGGTTTCATCACGGAGGCGTTAAATTTCCAACGTTTGCACGCGGCCTACCCTTTATTTTTAAGCAGTACCTTTCTGCGAAAGTCCGAGAAACATCAGTAGAAAAATAGTAGGCTAATTTGCCTTTGATGCTGACAACATAACAGCAAGCTATACCCCAGATACTGTCAAATAACGACGCATATATGCTTGAAAGGTAGCGCTGAGCTTTAGTGAGATCCGCACCTAGCCACAAAGAGGCGGGTCTTGAAGTTTGAATGCTACTTCAATAAAAGTAATCGTCTATTGTGTGGACGTAACAGGGGCACTTGTCGATATGAAGATGCTGTGTTAAGTTATATTTTCCGTTACACCCACCGCATTGCTATTAGCAACCACAATAATAAGACCTTAGCGTCCTGCGTACCATGGCCATGAGGCTAAGCAAGCGTAGCCCTATTATAATACGCCGCGATAGCATCAATAAAAACACGCAATTTGGCGGGTACGAATTGACCATGAGGATAAACAACATAAACATTAAGACCTGTACGTTCATAAGTCGTTAGAATACGTTTTAGCTCACCTCGCTCAAGTGCGCTCTGGCAGCTAAACAACGGCAAGCGAGTAATTCCCATACCCGCAATAGCCATGGCCATTTCGGCACTATTACAAATCATCTTCGAGTTAATATTGACGTTGATTGCTTTTTCACCGCTCATATAGACCCAGTTAGAGGGGGTCGGCAAATAACTATAAGTAATACAATCATGGTCGACCAAGGCCTGAGGAGCCTTTGCGAAACAAATACTCCGCTGATGCCACACTTACGCCACAAGAAGACATGATTTTACGCGCCACCAATTCTGAACTCTGTAAATTACCCACACGAATCACAGCATCATAACCATCCGCTACGATATCGACATAACCTTCGTCAAGGTCAATTTCAAGCTGTATCTCTGGGTATTGATTGGCAAAGACAGGCAAAAAAGTATGCAAATAACTTAAACCAAAGCTTATCGGCACACTGATTTTTAGTAATCCACGCGGGCTTTGTTGTAATTCACTTAATGAATGTTCAGCATTTTGCGCGTCGATCACAATTTTTGTGCAACTGTCAAAGTATACCTTACCCGCCTCTGTCATGCTGAGTGAACGGGTACTGCGATTCAATAAGCGCAGGCCCAAACGCTTTTCCAGCTTACTCACAGCTTTACTAATAAATGAATTTGAGTGGCCTAAGCGCTCTGCAGCACGACTGAAACTGCCACGCTGTGCAACATGGACGTAAATAGCAATTCCATCAAATAGTTCTTTATTAGACAGCATAAACGACCTACCTAAAAAATAAGCGAGTTTAAACAAAAAAAAGCTTATTGCCTTACCAGCAATAAGCTTTTTAATTTTATGTCTAATTAAACATTATTGCCTTACATAAGCAAAGGTTTTACTAACAAGCAATCAGAAACCAAGACCATCAAAAATATCTCCAGCAATATCTCCAATAGCGTTTACAGCATCTACAGCCGTATCTGCAACGGCAGCAAGCCCTGTACCGGCCGCATCTTCAGCACTGATCAGCCCACTATTCACAGCATTGCTTACGCTGGTATAGCCACCACGAATGGCGGTATCGGCACTCATAAAGCCTTGATTAACGGCATCATTAACGGTCAAAAACCCGTCATATATGGCGTCACCCACGCTCATCAAACCCCGGTTAATCGCCTCACCTGCTGTAATAAAGCCAGCAGCTACCGCATCGCTTGCTGTCATATAACCTTCGGCAATCAAAATAGCGGTGTCTTCAACTGCTCCAGTGTCAACGCTCACTTCAACATCAACCTCAACACCAATAATCGCAGCAACCTCACCGCTAACTCCCACGGTAACTTCGCCATTGTCGTACATCGCCGTACCACCGCCAGAGACACCTGCGCCCAAACCGGCCGAGACACCGCCACCAGCATCTGCGCCCACACCACCAAGGGATGCACTGCCATATCCGTTTGCTTCGGCCATAATTCCGGCTTCAGCACCGCCTTCAAAGGCGGCGCCATACTTACCATCACCCACGGCAACTTCGCCTTCTGCGCCGACTTCAGCATACATTCTTACGCTTGCTTCGCCACCCGTTTCGTATTCTGTCCCCGGAATAAAGTCAACCTCGATGCCAACAACCGCGCCAACCGTAGCACTGGCCTCTGCGTAGCCGCTAATGCTACATA
>NVXL01000120.1 GCA_002746115.1 Alteromonadaceae bacterium | reverse complement strand
CGCCGCCTATTAAATTCACAGAGTGACGATTTAGGCTTATTTGACGCCATAGGCGAGACTTTTAAGGGTAAGCGACGCCAAGTGGTTATTTGGGTTTGGGTGGTGAGCTTTATTATCGCCGCGTTTTTTGTTTTTTGCGTCATACAGTTTTTTAACAGTACCGATACTGATCAAAAGTTATTATGGTTAGGCGGATTTTTAACTGCCCTAATCGCCCAGGGCAATATTAAGCTTTGGTACTTTATGGAGATGAACCGAGCCGCGCTCGCCCGTGATGTTAAACGTGTAGAACTGCAGCTGTCGATATTGGCAAATAAATAGCATCGCAGGCGTGCGCCTAGAATAAGCCGATGCCAAGTTAGTAATAGTAAGCGACAAACATTCAACCTTAAAGGCCATGAATGTTAAAATGTGAATTCATACTCTCATGCGCTCAACTAACGACAAGCAAACACATACGTGAAATACAAAAACTCTAATGCCTTTAAACACTCCCAAGCCTCCAAAGTTGGCGTCTTAATCACCAACTTAGGCACGCCAGAAGCCCCTACAACCGGCGCTTTAAGGCGCTACCTAAAAGAATTTTTATCGGATCCACGCGTAGTGGAATTCCCACGGCTCTTATGGTGGTTTATCCTCAACGTCATTATCCTCAATCTTCGCCCAAGGCGCTCCGCCAAAGCGTATAAAACCGTATGGACAGAACAAGGCTCACCCTTGGCGCTGCATACAGAGGCACAGGCCGAGGCGCTAAGCGCTAAAATAAAAGCCCGCTATGGTGATGCGGTTGAGCTGGATTGGGCGATGCGCTACGGTAAACCGTCAGTCGAAAACGCCATTCAAAACATGCAAGACAAAGGCGTCAAAAAACTCATCGTACTGCCCTTGTACCCGCAATACTCGTGCTCCACAACCGCCTCAACCTTTGATGCAATCGCCCAAGATTTTACTCAACGGCGCTGGCTACCTGAGTTACGCTTTGTCGCGGACTACCACGACTTTCCGGCTTATATTGCGGCTTTAGCTGCCACCGTGACGCAACATTGGGAGACGCATGGCAAAGCCGATAAATTGATATTCTCTTATCACGGCACGCCTTTGCGCTACTTGCACAAAGGCGACCCTTACCACTGCCAATGCCTAAAAACCTCTCGCTTAGTGGCTGAGCAGCTTGGCTTAGCGGAAGATCAATACTTAATCGCCTTCCAATCCATATTTGGTCGTGAGCAATGGTTGCAGCCTTATACTGAGGCGACCTTAAAAGCTTTGCCAGCTCAGGGCGTTGAGAGCGTACAG
Organism: Alteromonadaceae bacterium; assembly: GCA_002746115.1. GTDB lineage: Bacteria > Pseudomonadota > Gammaproteobacteria > Pseudomonadales > Cellvibrionaceae. The sequence continues at coordinate 11,894 of NVXL01000120.1, read as the reverse complement.
ATCATTTGCCCCGGGTTTTCCGCTGACTGCTTGGAGACGATTGAAGAGATTGACGTGGAAAACCGCAGCTACTTTGAAACCGCTGGCGGCAAACGTTATGAGTACATTGCAGCGCTTAACTCACGCGATGAACATATCGACGCCTTAGATCAGTTAATCGAAAAGCATATGCAAGGTTGGCATGAGGACATTGAGGCTTTCGCGAAAGTCGATCTCGAAGCCCGAGAAGCACGCGCACAAAGTTGCCCGTTTAATCAGCCCCTTTAATTAACCTCTTTAGTCAAAAAAAGACACTCACAAAGACGTTCTCAGCGACAAATTTGTCCGTGACGAGCAGATTTATCGCCCTTGCTGGCGTAACAGTGATTATAATGCTAAACATGTGATACAACTAACGACTTGGTGTATTTGATTTGAGTAAGTTAGCGAAATTAATGTCCGACAAAGAAGCTAGGTGCTTCGAGCTCGTCCGCCACTGGGAGCGCAGACGATTACTCAAGCAGCTTAGAGCTACGCTTGCGCCACGGCTACCGCTCTCGAAAGTGATTCGGACTAAGCCCTTCATGATGCAAGCGCTGTATTACCTGGTTTTACTCATCACGCTTCCGCTAACGGTATTGCTGTACTTGGCGCGTTTGGTATACGCGGTTTTGATGTTCCCGCTTACCTTTGCCACCACTTACGCTATTCCGAGCGATTTACGTGCCCCGGGGGAACGTAACATTCAGGGAATATTCCACGTTTTCTCGCGGTATATGGACTTCCCGACGGAATTCGAAGTCGCATGCATTAACGATTGGGTAACCGAGCTTTACGGGGATCCCAAACACCAAAAACACCCGATGGAAAGATACATCGACAGCGAGAAAGGCCAACACCAGCACCGAGACGCTTTACCCGAACACGATTACGTCGTGTATATTTTAAACGCCGCTAGAGAACACCTTTCCCGTGAGTTGGGCAATTACGCCTAACCCCCCCTTCATCACTAACGTCACTTCCGACGTCGGCGCAAGTGCACCATCATCTCGACGTGTGCCGTCTGAGCGAATTGATCCAGTGGCTGTACTTCCAGCACTTCAAAGCGATACTGCTGAAACTGTTTAACATCCCGCACTAAGGTCGCCAAATCACAGGAGATGTAAAATACTTCCTGTAACTTCTTCGCCTGTTTTAACAAAACTTCTACATCTTTAAGGCCATCTCTAGGCGGATCAAGAACCAATACCCGACAATCCGCACCGCGATCACGACTAAAAATACGCGAGAAGGCACCTTCACTGAAAATATCACAGGCAAAGGTTTTTACACCTGGCAGCTCGCGCTCATTCAGTGCGCTCAGAGCCTCTTCCACCGCCTCTACCCCGAGTACCTTACCAAAGCCGCTGTCACTAATGACTTGGGTGAAATTACCTGAGCCACAGAACAGGTCTACCAAGGTGAATTCGGCGTTTTTCTCACGCACAGCTTGCAAGCCATCTCGCAACCACGCCTGCATACGCAGGTTTTGCGCTTGGTTCGCCTGAGCAAATGGCCTGCGTAGGTTTGGTATTACCTGATCGGCCTCAACCTGCTCATCAATGCCCAGCACGGTCCAATCTTGGCGACGTTTTTTACCGGTTTTACGTGAACGCTTTGAGGGCAGCTTTGACCACGCCTCATTCGGCAGCATCGTCAGTAACGATTTGAGGGTGGCACGGTTAGGCTCGGTTAAAACCAAGCAATCTTCAATCGGTACTAGCTGATGACTAAAGGACGCAACAAAACCTATGGCTTTGCCGTCGGTCTTAAATTCTGCCCGGTTGCGATAACCTAGTGGTTGGGGGGCAGGCCAAATCTCGGCGATATCGTTGACGTCAATACGAGCAAAGCTCTGCTCAACACGCTGCTGCTTGGCTTGTAGCTGCGCTTCATAGCTTGCAAACATCCAAGTGCAGCCACCACATTTACCCGCGCCTAGACCATAGTGCGGGCACGGAGCATCGATTCGGTCGGGGCTACTGTCGTAAAGCTCAACCAAGTCTGCAAAACCGACACTGCTTTTATGCCCGGTCACTCTAAACTGCCCGCGCTCACCAGGCCATACGCCTTCAGCAAAAAAAGTTTTACCACTTGGGTGCACGAGAACGCCTCGACCGTCGCTAGCGAGGCCTTTTACCTCGGCGTCAAATAGTGAGGATATGGTTTCACCAGCGGGGGCGCTGGGGGCTTTAAATTCTCTTGCCATTGTTTTGCAGTCTCGAAGTGTGGGCAGGAGGGCAAGGTAAGGGGTTTGGGAGAAATACTCAAGTTTTCAGTTAGTCACGACGGTTAATTTAGGAGGGAAAAGCTAAACCGTCGGCCGCCGCTGAGTATCATGCAGAACACGTAGGAGCTCAATATGATTCGCGTTTATGCTCTCTAGGTCAATGTCGCAAAGTCAATCCCCTTGAGCTGCGCGCTTAGCCTCCCACTTGGCTTTAATATCTGCATGGTCGATCAAGCGACCCTCGTCAGCAGCTTTCACGCCTTTTTCCACTTCACGGATTAAGGTTTCGTCATCCAGTCTCACTAAGGTTACTTTTAAAGGCATGGCGATTCTCCAGTGTTCTGTGAGGTTCTCATAGAATCTCCAATATAGCCAATAAGGTTTCATTGTCTTCTTCGGGTTTTTCCGCCGTGGCTTCTCTACACATGATCAACTTGTTTTACCGTGCGGGTTCCACTTAGCATCTACGTTTTTACCTAATATTTTCCCTAGATACAATTTTTGATTGTGCCAACGATAAAGACGTAAACAAAACCTTTACCAAGTAGGGCGTCGATGCAGGTTAAATGGCTCAACAAAGCACTACTGAACCTCAACGACGAAGCGGAGTACATCGCCCAAGATGACCCCACCACCGCTAAGATTTTAATTCAACGGATATTCAATTCCGTTAAGCTGTTGTCCGACAACCCTGCCATGGGCAACGCAGGCCGCATCCTTGGTACGCGGGAGCTGGTCGCTCCCGACACCCGCTACATAATTCCTTACCGTGTCAGGCCACAATTAGACCGAATTGAGGTTCTTCGTGTTTTCCATACGTCTCGACACTTACCAAAGCACTGGTAAATTCGGCTAACCGTTAATCATCAACAAGCAACTCCTTCTTTTGCGAAGGTGTTAACTTTTAAATGTGAGGTTCACGCTTTGAAGCTTTCGAGCGATTGTCACAAGGTTCAGAATGAACCAAATGCACAGGCCGTTTAGCGCGCGCATATCGCGCAACCTTGGCGCCAGACAACTTAGATAATACCCAACTGGAACGCCAAAATGACCGCAGCTGTTTTGTTGCTGACATTTAGCTTCTTAATCGCGTTCCCTATATGATAACCAGCCGTTCGTTCCGTCACATTCAAAATCGTTGATATTTCGTAGGACGTTCTTCCTTCAGAGCACCACTTGAGCACTTCGAGCTCACGACGAGATAAAGATTTCAAGGGTTTAGGCATCATATGATCAAGCCAAGCAGCTTGAAATTTTGCTTGCGCGATCTGATTAAGCCAGAGCAATGACGGTGTTTTTTCTAATAACTCTCTTCTGGAAAGCTCATCATGTGAGCGCACCACGGTAAGCATACCAACCGTGCTAGGATTCAAGAACGATGACTGCATCCATCCGAAACACAAGCCAAAGCTCTTAGCATCTTCCCATAAGTGCGGCACATCCTTGAATAATGACTCACCCCAAACAATAGGAACGGTGGACTCAATCCCGTGCTTTACAATGGGGTCATTTGCTAGATAAGCTTGGCTTTCATAACGCTGCTGCCAAGCTGTAGGGTAGTTATTATGTAACCTATATTGCGGCTGAGTAATAGGAATAGAAACGCGCATCCCATACGCAAAATAATCAAATCCTAAATCATGTACTGTTTTTGAGAGTCCGCTAATGAACTCTTCGTAACCTTCATAAGCAAGCAGTAAATGCAGCTGTTCTTCAATACAAGGGTTCATTAAATATCCCTAGTTTATATAGATAACCTAATCTCTGTGCTTAACTAATCACCATTATCTTTAAAAATAATATTATTTTAGAATTTTAACCATGAAAAAAACAACCCTACTCGACTATTATTCAACCAACATCGATCATGTCAGCCCTTTACTTTGGCACCCAACATCACATTCAGAGAATTGGATACCCGCTACAACACCGGCTATGTCATTAAATTGGAATGAGCCACTCTTATTAAGCGCAAGAAGCTAGCTTTGCTCTTAGCTAGCACCATTACAGTAACATTAAACTGATGGGCAATGCGCATTATATCCTTGCCAACCCCAACACAACTAGAACTGTTGAAATATTTTATAGCAAACATCAACCAACAAGATACAGTAAACCATTAAAAAATCAACTTATTAACAAAGCAACTAAATACTTATACCACAAAAAAGCAACTTCAATAACTGTCATTTATGACAATATATGAAAATCCCGCTGCAACAGTTAGAAACACCTATTTTCAACCAACAAAACAGCCCTTGGAGTATTTATTTCCATCACAATCTTAACATTAAAATTTACCATAGATAAAATATAGAGGTAACTTAAAACGCTTACCCCTACTGTTTGCATCAACGAATAATGATTGAGGCGTCAATTTTTTATTTAAAAACTGGTAATTCTGACAGTTACTTTAGAAGCGCATCTGAAGTTAAACTGCTGCATGCACCTTTGTTGAAATTTCTATTCGATATCTGCTTTGGTGTTTTAAACTGAAAATTAATTTAGTTCGCTTACGGAGAAATTTTATGATTAAAAACACACTCATATCAGCAGCAATCCTATCCACCTTATCAGCTCTCGCAATGCCAGTATTGGCTGCCGAAACTAGTATCGAGCTAATTAACAACAGCAGCTCAAATGAAATACTAATTAATTCCAGCTCGACAGGTAGCTTGCTTCCAACGGCTCCAAACCCTCTATACGCATATGATACGACGAATCTTGTATCAATCACCGCAGGAACTGTTGATGCAGGTGCTTTTACTTACCAATCTTGCCGATTCAATTGGTCGGCCATTAAGATTGGGTCAATATATATGTTCTCAGATGGCGCGACACCGTCATCAGACTGCGAATCACAAGTGGTGTCTCAAAACTTTTTCACAGGAGAGTATTCGGTTCAGTTTAAAGTAAAATAATTGCCTTAGAGTCAAATCTTAACAAGCTCACGAAAATTTAGTTTCGTGAGTTTGTTTTCGCACCTTAAAAAGCAGAGGGGGTCGCTTCAGCTAAGCATGAAACTCATGACTAAGCTCTGTAGACTTTGTGATTGGAACTAGCCATTCTCTAAATATATGTCTCTTGTTTTCCGAATCGCACCATCAAGGCGACTGGTAAAACCCTCAAACCAAGGCTGCCTTCTTAAATCATCCATATCTACAATATTGCCCGATGTCTGGCCACGCTCAAGGTCGCCATTAGCAGAATTTAGCGCGTTAAAAAGCAAACTCACCAAAGGGTGATCCGTGCTGAAATCTTCAGGGGTGCCGCCCCGTTCCCGAACAACGTTCTCGTAAGCTCGCTGTAAACCAGCGCGCTGATAAGCAAACTCAATAGAATCGGCTTTTTCTTCATTGCTCACCTGATCCAGAAATTCTATACCCGCCTTAAACTTCTCAGCCTTATCACCTAAAAATGGGTCAATAAACTTATCTTTATCACTGATTTGACCGCTATACAATCCCATAGCCAAGCTTTGCTGCTGCCTCATTTTACTTTGCGCAACAGTTTGCTCCTCCTTGGTGAATAATCCACCCTCATTGCTTACAACGGCCTGTAGGGCTCGGCGGTCAAGATCGCCAACGAGGGAGTTTCTATCTATCGCCCGAGCTGAATTCACATTATAAGGCTTACCAATACTATCTAGGCGATCGTAATTGTTATCCAAGCTCGCGCGAACATCTATAGCGACCTGATCAAAACTCTTACCAGCAGAAAAAGTCTCCATGCCAGGATCGGCAATACCTGCAGAAATATTTGCTGCTGAAAAGCCTTCATAGGTAGGCATAAACTGCTCATAATATTGCGTGGCGCCGTTAGCAACATCATGTTTTGCAGCTTGCAACCCCGCATCTGAAATCGAAACTGTATCTGTANNNGTANTNNGCCCTGAATGCGCCTCAGCCGAATCGGCACTACTGGCTTTTAAATGTTGCCCCTCCACAATAGGGGCTGAGGAAGATTGTTGGGCCTGGGGGCCATATAAACCAATTCCAGGCATTGTCGTCTGCAATGTAATCATAATATCCCCACTTAGATTTTGACCTGTATCTGAGTTGTACCTATGCCAAATTCGATCGATTTAAACGACGGGAATTGGTGACTGCGCGGGATAATTTTGCAAATATAATGCCATCTGTATTTTCCGGCAATTAAGCAGTTACTGGTGGATAATTGACATCAATCTATACTTTAGACAAATAAACTTGAGGATGGATACTGGTATTTCTGACAGTATCTGAGTTTTAAGCAGACTTTTTCTCAAAATTTACGGAAGAATCTTGCCGCCGGTGAAAATAAACCCGGCAATACACAGCCACGAACTAATACGGACTCTATCGTGAGTAATGTTTACACTAGGAGTGCGTTAACCCGTGAACTGTTAACCGCCAACAACCAGCCCTTCCTTTTGCGACCGCGTTAACTTTTTAATCTGATGCTCACGTTTTGAAGCTTCCGAGCGATTGTCGCAAGGCTCAGAATAAACCAAACGCACGGGTCGTTTAGCGCGCGTATATCGCGCACCCTTGGCACTTGAATTATGCTCTTCAACACGGCGATCAAGATCCGTCGTAATACCGGTATAATAAGTTTTATCTGCACACTGTAAAATATAAATAAACCAGCTTGATATTGTCATATAAACTTAATTATCAAGTGATTTTTTCTTGGCTAAATCAGCCAAAAGAGTCTGTATTTGCGCAGCATAACCTTGCTGGTAGCTTGGGTAGGTAAAACAATAACCGCTATATAATAAGCGTATATTACGACAGCGCTTACTGCCGACACCACCGCGCTTAACCGCTCCCCCTGTAGTGTCCTCAGCATTTAAATCACAGTTTAATTGCTGCGCTAGCCATTCACGTACATCTCGGCTAGCCACGGGGGTACAATCTGTAGCAAGGTAAATATTTTGCAACGCCTTATGTTCGGCGCGCGCCATTAAATGCAACAGAACACCACGGCAATCATCAATGTGAATGCGATTAGTAAAACCCGAACCACCGGGGATACCTTTAAGCACTTGCTTTAATAGATGGTCGCGCCCCGGACCATAGATACCGGAAAAGCGTACCACACTTGTATTTAAACCACTTTGTAGGAGCAAGTCCTCAGTTTGCACTAAGACCTTGCCGTTGTACCGCAGGGGGTCGGTGGCACTTGACTCATCCACCCACTCACCATCTCTCTGAGCATAAACGCTGGAGCTGGATACAAATAAAATGCATTTTGGCGCGGGGTTATCGTCATGCTGCCAAACATCTATCAAGGCTTGGACATTATTCACGTAGGTATCGGTATAACCTTGCTCATCTCTAGCATCGGCGTCCGGCGTTAGGGTAATCACGGCAACATCAAAATCGTGCTCAGTTAAGGCTTTGAGGATATGGGCATCTCGCACGGCGCCACGCCATAGGGTCACGCCATCAATCGCATTCTTGTCACTTCGAGCAATACCAAATACTTGCTGGCCTTGGGCAACTAAGGTTTCGGCGCAGCCACGGGCGATATCACCAAAACCAATAAACACATATTTTTTACATGGCTTATCGCCAGTATTTCCATCAGCACGGTTATCAGAGCCATCTTCCGGGCTACTGACCAAACTAGGACGATTCATAAGAAATTAGCACCTAACACGTGAATTATGTAACGAATACCTATGACGATATAGGTTTTGATAGTTTTTTACGACATTATTTTGCTATGCTGATACTGTTCAACAAGTACTGGTATAATGCACAGCAGTTTATAGGGCAACGCACTTAACGCAACTGATTAACACAACTGACTAGAGCAAGCTAACAACAACCGCACCACAACACTGATGGCCAACCCGCTATGACACTAACTGAACTGCGCTACATCGTTACCCTTGCACAAGAGCAACACTTTGGCAACGCAGCCGAGCGCTGTAATGTATCACAGCCGACTTTAAGTATTGCGGTTAAAAAGCTCGAAGAGGAGCTTGATGCGATTTTGTTTGAACGCTCCAAAACACGCGTAAAAACCACCCCACTTGGAGAGCAAATAGTCGCGCAGGCGCAGCGTGTACTTGAACAAGCTAGCACCATTAAAGACATCGCCAATAGCGGTAAAAACCAGCTCACCAGCCCTTTCCATATCGGTGCCATTTTTACCATTGGCCCCTACCTGCTACCGCGTCTAATTCCCGAATTACTCAAACAAGCCCCCGATATGCCGCTGTACATAGAAGAGAGCTACACCGCCACTTTACGAAAGCGTATTCGCCAAGGTGAGCTCGATGCTATTTTAGTCGCGCTGCCTTTTAATGAGGGCGACGTTGTCACCCAACCCTTATATGACGAAAGCTTCGTGGTATTAATGGGACACGAACACCCGCTAGCCAAAGAGAAAGAGATCCAACCACTACAGCTCGACCCCTATAACGTATTATTACTCGGAGAAGGTCACTGTTTTCGTGATCAAGTCCTTGAAGCTTGCCCGAATTTAAAACCGTCGATTGACGACCCTAAAGGCAAAATCCGAACCGCCGCCGAAGGCAGCTCGTTGGAGACCTTAAAATACATGGTCGCCTCTGGGCTTGGTATCACGATACTGCCGCAATCCGCTGCGGGTGCAGGCCATACCGCCTCAGACCTATTAACGGTAAGACCTTTTGCTGATCCGGTGCCAAAACGTACCGTCGCACTTGCTTGGCGAGCCAGCTTCCCTAGGCTAAAAGCCATAGATGCCGTTCGGAAAAGTATCCAGGACAGTCCCATATGTTCCGATGAAGAGTGTTCCGGTGAAGAGTGTGCCGACCTTACTTATTCCGACCTTACTTGTTCCGGTAATGTGCGCTAGGAACGCGAACGTGCCAAACAGCCCATCTAACCTACTCGACGATACCAACGTCACCGTTCTCAAAGGTGTCGGCAAGCATCTGGCTGCCACGCTGGCAAAGCTCGGCATCGTCACGGTCAGTGACCTGCTGTTTCATTTGCCTATGCGTTACGTCGATAAAACCCGCATCACCCCTATTGGCGATGTGCGCTTACATATTCATAGCGTGATTCAAGGGCGAGTCACCGGCAACCAGATTAACTTTGGGAAACGCCGTAGCCTATCTGTCACTTTAGATGACGGCACGGGCACGATTAGTTTACGGTTTTTTCATTTCAACGCTGCTCAAAAAACCCAGATGAGCCCCGGCGCGATAGTACGCTGTTATGCTGAGCCGCGCCGAGGCACCACAGGCTTAGAGTTTTACCACCCAGAATACTCAATTGTTGACGATGAACATCAAACCCCCATGGAAGAGACACTGAGCCCTGTTTATGGGCTAACAGAAGGAATATCACAAGGGCGCTTGCGTAAATTAACCGAGCTTGCCGTTGCACAGCTACGCACCCATGCACCGCAAGAGCTATTACCAGAACAGATCAATCGCCAATTTGGTATTGCCTCCCTAAGCGAAGCCCTCGATTACCTGCACTTTCCGCCCCCTTCCGCATCCGTTGAGCTACTCACAGAAGGCCATCACCCCTGCCAGCAACGGCTCGCCTTTGAAGAGTTGCTCGCCCACTATGCCGTGCGCCAAGAAATGCGCATGCTAGCGCAAACCGAAAAAGGCCCCACCATGACAGCGGACGAGGCAATCACTGCCACGTTTTTGAAATCCCTACCCTTCTCCCTCACGGGTGCGCAGTTACGTGTTTTTGAAGAAATAAAAACAGATATGTGCAAAGCCGTACCAATGCTACGCATGGTGCAAGGTGACGTAGGCTCGGGTAAAACACTCGTCGCAGCACTGGCCGCCATCATGGCGGCACAAGCGGGTTATCAAGTTGCAATAGTGGCGCCTACCAGTATTTTGGCCGAACAGCATTTTGCTAATTTTACACAATGGTTAAAGCCGCTTGGCATTGGCACCACTTGGTTAGTCGGCAGGCTTACGGCCTCACAAAAACGCCAAGCGTTGGCAGACATTACAGAAAATCGCGCTCAAGTCGTGATTGGCACCCATGCGCTATTCCAAGAAGGGGTGAACTTTCATCGCCTCGGACTTACTGTTATTGACGAACAACATCGTTTTGGCGTTGATCAGCGCCTGCGCCTACGTGAAAAAAACATCGATAACGAAAGGCCGCATCAACTCGTCATGACCGCCACCCCTATTCCACGCACATTAGCCATGACAGCCTACGCAGAGCTGGATTACTCTGTGATCGATGAACTTCCTCCCGGCAGAAAACCCATCAATACAGTACTCATCAAACAGAAGCGTCGTATTGCTGTGATCGAACGAATTGAAAAAGCCTGTAAAGAAGGTAAACAAGTTTACTGGGTATGCCCCTTGGTCGAAGAGTCCGAAACCCTTGAAGTTGCGAACGCCGAAGCCACCGCTACTGAACTACAAGAAATAATGCCAGATGTAACCGTTGGACTGGTACACGGGCGCTTAAAACCGGCAGAAAAAGACCATGTCATGGCCGAGTTTAAAACGGCTAAACTTCGGTTATTGGTTGCGACCACAGTGATAGAAGTCGGCGTCGATGTGCCCAATGCCAACCTTATGATAATCGAAAACCCAGAGCGCCTTGGGCTTGCGCAATTGCATCAACTACGCGGCCGAGTTGGTAGAGGCAGTGCCGCGAGTCACTGTGTTTTAATGTACGGCGACAAGCTCTCCCAAAACGCCCGCGAGCGTTTGAACGTACTGCGAGAATCTAACGACGGTTTTGTCATTGCCCAAAAGGATTTAGAGCTGCGCGGCCCAGGAGAGTTACTCGGAACTCGCCAGACTGGCGATATGCAATTCCGCATCGCCGATACCCAGCGCGATGCCCACATGGTGGAACAAATACATCAAATCGGCAAGCAGCTCATGCAAGAGGAAAATGCAAATATCAAAAACCTCATCGCACGATGGTTCGGCAAAAACAAAGTGTACGCGCAAGTGTGATTTTGCAAGTTAATTAGGTCGCGCCGTTTAGATTAATTTGAAATAAAGTTGGATTTTTTTTTGGACTTAAACCACTCATTCCTTTTTGAGCTAGCCTTTTGAACCATTAGAAAAACATAGAATGAATTAACATCAATAGATCTGAGCAGAACCCCCATCTTTGTGTCATATTTTAAATACAATTCTTAAAACGATGCGGCCTAACAAATTAATATAAAAAACAATGCATTTATGCAATTTTATAACTTAGCATTCTTAGCAGTATTTTATTGAAGGCCAAAACGGACTAAGCGCAAAATATATCCATGAGGAGACTCGACTGTGCAAGTACCCCTAAGCGTCAAACAGCTGTTAGAAAGCCAAAACGTGAATTATAACGTGACTGAACTCGCGTCTCGTAAAAATTTAACGTTAGTTGCCAGCGGCAAATCTAATTGCTTGGTTAAATCGCTGTTAGTCCAAGATAGCAAAGGCCGGGTGCAGGTGTTGGTACCAGCCGATAACATTTTGGATCTGGATGCATTATTTCGTCAGTTTGGTCGCCGCTTCGTCGGTGTTCCAAACAGTGAGATTCGCCCCTTAATCGATAAAATGCAGCTCACCTCAGTGCCTGCAATACCCCGTTGGCAAGGTATGCCCACCTTGGTCGACTCCAGTTTGTTAAAACGAAATCGTCTAATGCTATAGTCGGGCAACAAAGGTCAAGTACTTGAG
>NVXL01000119.1 GCA_002746115.1 Alteromonadaceae bacterium | reverse complement strand
CTGAATTGCACCCCCAAATTTTTATAAATGCTGTATTTGTGAACTTTTTTCGTAGCGCGTCTCGAATAGCGGTTATGTTAGATAGGTAAAAATCGTCAGTTTGGATGGCGCCAGTTTCGGTTTTCACGGCTTCGCTATAAGTTACTTTGCGTCCATCTCGCTGGGCTTTTCGGTATGTGAATTCTCGTTGGTTTGAAATGAGGGGATCCTTATAGCCGAGAAATAAGCCCGCGCCAATCGAGTGGGAAAAAATGTGTAGCTCGGAGAGTTTTTTCCCTACTGGAATGCTGTTTAACACAGAAAAGAAATCATTATCTCTGGTGACGAACTTAACTTCGGCTGATGTGTGTTTTTTGATCAAGTCTTTGTGTAAAGTCTTGGCGAATACTTCAAAATTGCCAAGCTCACCACCCTGTCCGTAAATGATCATTGCAATTTCTTCAGCTTTAACTTTTAGCATCGTCGCGTTTCATCTCTTATATGAACGGTTAATAGGCGAATCTATTTAGGTGCTATCAATTATTATTGCAATTTATACTACTAGTGTTTTTGATATACAATCAAGACTCGAGTTCACAAATGCTTGAAGATGGCGCGAAACTCATTTTTTGTTGATAACATAGCTGAATTACCCCACAAACCTTGGCAATGTGATTGACGTTGACGGTTATTTAGGCGTTTAAAGTGGAAGCTGGTGATGACTAAGTTCACCATGCCTTTTGGCTAATAACGGAATTTATACTGAAGTAATTAATTTCAATTAACACTGATAAAGCTTCGCCAGCAACACCGGAACAGCCGTTTCCACTTTTAATATCCGACTCCCAATATGCACACTATCAAACCCAGCCTCACGGAAACGCTCAACCTCTGGATCTAAAAAACCACCTTCTGGGCCAATCGCAAGCGTAGTCGGCTGATTCGTTTTGGCTTGATCAACACTGAAATCCGCTACCGGGTGGGCAATTAAACGCTGAGTATCTGCGGCAATGGAGGTCAGCTCGTCTTCGATAAATGGCCGAAAACGACGAAAGTATTGTACCTCTGGCAGCTGCGTGGCCATACCTTGTTCAAGCCCTAAAATCAGCTGTGCTCGGATCGCGGCTTCTGTGGCGCTGGGGGATTGCCAAAAACTTTTCTCTACCCGGCTACTCTGAATAAGGCACAGGCGGGTAAGGCCCATAGTGGCGACGGTTTGCAGTATTCGCTTCAGCATCTGTGGTCTTGGCATACCAAGAATCAGTGTGAGCGGTAGTGCTGGTGGGGGCAGGGTGTTGAGTTTAATATCTTCTATTTTAAGTTGCTCTTGGTTAATTTCTGCAACGCGGCCAAAACCCACGTTACCACCAAGTTGCCCGAGTGTAATACAGTCGCCAGCGCTTAATTTTAATATCTGGAAAGCATGCTTAGCGCGCTCGTCTTGAATGAGTGCTTGATCGTCGTTTAGCCAGTGCTGAGGTTCGAGTAAAAGAAGATTCATGGATAAGTGAAAGCTTATTGGTTAGTGAGTACTTAATGGAATATTTCGTATTGTAACGTTTTAAGCCCACACTTTAGGGATTTGCGTGATGCTTTCTCTACCTATAAGCGTAGATCCCCTATAATGTATTTAGCTGTCAAATGATTTGAAATCCATGATGGCATGACCTCCATACTCATACTCATGTTCGTACTAACTAATAGTCATTACCGTTGAGGCTCACACTGTAATATCTTCTATGCATATCGGATACCGTTATTCGGCACTAGTGTTATGTTTGTGTTTGTCCCTAGCGACGGCTGCGTGGGGCGAAAAAGCACAGCCTCCAGCGACAATGAACTTACTGCGCTTACAGAATTTGGAGCATGCAGAGCTTGACGCCATCGGCACTGTGAACGATAGCGTGCAAGATGCACAGGGCTTTCTCTGGTTTGCAGGTATCAGCGGATTGGCGAGATACGATGGCTATAACGTGCGTATTTATCGCTACGACACCGATCAAGAGCACAGCCTCAGTCATTCAAACATTAACTGCTTACTGGTTGATAGCAAAGGCTTCCTATGGGTCGGGACTCGTGGTGGTCTAAATCGTTACGACCCAGTAACGGAACGTTTTACGCGTTATCTCAATCACCCCGATCAGCCGGGGAGCCTAAGCGACGATTTTATCTTATCGTTGTTGGAGGATCGAAACGGCGATATCTGGATTGGTACACAATGGGGCGGCGTTAACCGCTACGTCGCCGAGGACGATCATTTTGAGCGGATTACCCTACCATTTTTACCCGTTTTAGCCAGTGCATTGCCTGGAGAGCCGAGTGCAGAGTTATCGATATTATCTATGGCCGAAGACCCCAGTCATGGTTTGTGGTTGGGTTTTGCTACAGGTTTGCTTTGGTTGGACCCGATATCCGGCGAGTATCGTGATTATTATGAAATCGAAGGTGACGATACTAGTGTGCTTGGCGACAAGGTTCGATTCCTCATGTTTGATCATCGAGATCGGCTTTGGGTCGCTAGTGAAAATGGACTGAGCCGTTTTGATGCCCGTAATAATCACTTTGTTCGCTACTATTTTGAAAGTGAAGTTCAAGAGGCTTACGCTGTTAACCATCGAGCATTTCCCGCTCTTAAACCAATGTATATCGAAGATGTGTTTGAAGATGAGCAGCAGCGTCTATGGATATCCACTCATGATGATGGCTTATATATCTTTGACCCTGAAAATTACCATTACCATCATCACCGGTATCTATTGTCAGACGATGGTGGCTTAGCCAATCAGAAGATTCGGTCGATGTACCGAGATCGACAACATAATGTTTGGTTTGGTGTATTCCCGGTTGGCGTGTCAATGTTTGACCCCGATAGCGCGGTGTTTGAGCGCTTTCGTCATCAACCAAGCACAGGGCGTAACGAGCAAAAAACGATTTCATCCAGCTTGAGTCATGATGCCGTTTTATCTGTTATCGAGGATGAAATCGGTAATTTGTGGGTCGCTACAGAAGATGGTTTAAATTATATTGATCGAGACGAGGGAAGGGTTGAGCAATACCGTTATGACGGGCACAGCGGTGGTTTGAATGCTAATGCTGTCATTCTTGTCTATAAAGATTCCTACGGCGGCTTGTGGTTTTCTACTTGGTTTCAGGGCTTGACCCGCATGAGCATCGACCCGGATGGAAAAGTACATTATCTGCATTATCGCAGCGACGCCGCGCCAGTAGGTGGACGAGCTAATACGCGTAGTAATAGTGGTTTACTGCACCCCGGTATTTGGACTGTTTATGAAGATCGTCAGCGCGATCTTTGGGTTGGTACTTTTGATAATGGCTTGTATCGCTATCATCGCGAGAGTGATACCTTTCATTTATATTCGGTGGCGGGGCAGCTATCGGGTGTTAGTAAAATTTCCTGTTTCTTTGAAGACAGTCAAAACAACTTTTGGGTCGGAACTGACAGTGGCTTGGCCCAGCTAGATCGTACGACTGGCCGTATTCATGAGGTTGTTTTTAGTAATGTGGAAGTCGGTAACATTAGCAGTACTGAAGTGAGCGCAATCACAGAAGATCTCGATGGTCGTATATGGTACGCCACCCTTGGTGGGGGCGTTGCAAGCTTTGACCCGAAAACCTTGGATATTCAGGTGTATCGCAGTAAGCATGGATTGGCTGACGATAATGTGGCGGGCATTGTAGCGGATCAACAGGGCAAACTTTGGATTAGTACGGCTAACGGAATATCGCAGTTTGACCCCGACACTAAGCGTTTTCGTAATTACAGCAAACAAGATGGTTTAGCGGGGAATGTACATAATCGACCGGCGTTTATACTAACTTCAAACGGCGAGTTGGTCTTTGGTAGTACCGAAGGTTTAACTATTTTTAATCCTTCAAAGTTAAGGGGTAACCCGCATTCCCCTCCGGTGGTACTGACGCAATTTAGCTTATTAAATCGGCCTGTAGTCGTTGGCGGTGAAGATCAAGTGCTTAGCCGGTCAATTACTCACGCCTCAAATATACAACTGAATCACCTTCAATCTGTTTTTTCATTTGAGTTTGCGGCGTTAAATTATCGCTCGCCACAAAAAAACGAGTATGCCTATAAGCTCGAAGGTTTTGACCGTGCCTGGAATGAGGTTGGTACGCAACGCACGGCAACGTATACCAATCTCGATGCGGGTCATTATACTTTTCATGTTAAAGCTTCCAACAATGAAGGCGTCTGGAATAACCAAGGCACAAGTGTGAATATTCATATTTTACCGCCATGGTGGCGAACTTGGTGGGCTTATAGTATTTATACCTTGGCCTTTGGTGCTGTCGTCTGGTTAATTGCGCACACACGCAGGCAAGAACACCTAGCGGAGAATGAGCGCTTAGTCAATCAGCGTTTAATGGAAGTGGATAAAATAAAGGATGCTTTTTTAGCTAATACCTCACACGAATTACGCACACCATTGAATGGGATTATTGGTTTATCGGAATCGCTGATCGAGGGCGCGACCGGGTCTTTACCTGAGGCCACGGTAAATAATCTGAATATGATTGTGAGTAGCGGGAAGCGCCTCGCACATCTCGTAAATGATATTCTGGATTTTTCGCGTTTAAGAGAGCATACCCTTAGCCTTAATAAACAAAAAGTTGATGTCTATAGTTTGGCCGATGTCGTGACTTATATGTCACTCCCTTTAATTGGCAATAAAAAACTCGAAGTTCGTAATTGTGTGCCACAGAATTTGCCTGCGGTATTTGCGGATGAGAATCGAATCCAGCAAATACTGTATAACCTGCTTGGTAACGCGATTAAATTTACTGAGCAGGGCTCCGTAACCGTGAGTGCATATGTCAGCGATTTACCTGAGGCAAAACTATGGTTAACCGTCACTGATACCGGTGTTGGCATTGATCACGGCGACTATGACAAAATATTCCAAGCGTTCGGACAAATAGAGGACGGGCAAAACGCGTCGGTCGGCGCAGGCTTAGGTTTGGCTGTGACTCAGCAGTTAGTGACCCTGCATGGTGGTGAGGTGACTGTGGCTTCTGAGGTAGGCGTGGGGAGCACCTTTGAATTCTCCTTATCTCTTTTTAACGAGAGCAGCTTAGATGTTAACGAAAGTACCTTAGATCAAGATAATGGAGCAGCTGACGAACTTGATAGTGAGCCTATTCGCGACCGCTCAAGTGCGATTACTCAAAAGGGTATAACGCCTAGTGAAAATCAAAACACTCAAGAGCAAATTTCGCAATATCAAAGCTCACAATATCAAAGTATTGAAAGCGCTAGCGAGGCGGCGCTTTCTGATGGAGAGCATGCGCACATTCTAATTGTCGACGATGAGCCAATCAATCGTCAGGTTCTGCTTAACTTATTAGGCACTCAAGGGTTTCGTCTTAGTCATTGTGATGGGGCGCATGAAGTTTTAGATCGATATTTCTCAGTGAATACTACTGAGGTATCTGAGCCCAAGCCTAAGGTGCAGTTAGAGAATCTAAAGCAAGTGGATTTGCTCATTCTAGACGTGATGATGCCGGGCTTGTCGGGTTATGAGTTGTGTAAAATCATACGTCAAAGTTTTAGTGCAGAACAATTACCGATTTTGTTTCTTAGCGCTAAAAATCAACCAGGAGATCTTGCCGCAGGGTTTGCAGCGGGCGGGAATGATTATTTAACCAAGCCGGTGGCGAAAGATGAGTTATTTGCCCGTGTTAAAACCCATATTTCTTTACTGGAAAAACATCGTAATTTGGAACAGCTCGTACAGCAACGCACGGACAAACTCCGATTAACTCAAGTTCGTTTGGCACAAGCGGAAAAAATGGCAAGCCTTGGCACTTTGGTGTCAGGGGTTGGGCATGAGATCGGTAACCCAGCGCATTTTTCGCGTGTGGCGGTACACAATCTTAATCAAGAGCTTACTGCGTTTAAAACTTTGTTGTTACGTCTCACCAGTGATGCTGATGACGAAGAAGTTATTAATGAATTTAATAGGCATTTTGAAAAAATGTATAGCAGTATTGCTAGCGCAATGGATGGTACCGAGCGCATTAATAGCATTGTCGGTAATTTGCGCACTTTTTCTCGTTCTGAAAACGGTTCTACTGAATCGGTAAATATTAGTAAAGGCCTGCAAAGTACTTTACGTTTAGTTCAGGCAAATTATAAAGACGACATTGAGTTTATTTGTGATATACATGATGATCCACCGATGGACTGTATACTCTCTGAATTAAACCAAGTGTTTATGAATTTAATGATAAATGCTTGCCAGGCAATGCTTGGCGCCGAGGGTGTAGCATCTACTGAAGGTAGCGGGGATTATTCCGGGACGATTAAAGTCTGTATGCGTATCACGGGAGAGCACTTGTGTTTGAGTTTCAGAGATACCGGTCCCGGGATGAGTGAAGCGGTTCAGAATCGTATTTTTGAGCCTTTTTACACGACTAAAGACGATGGCGAAGGTACAGGCCTAGGCTTAGCGATTAGTTTTGGAATTATCGAACGTCATCAAGGGCGTATTGAAGTGGACTCGAAAGAAGGGCAGGGTACGGAATTTCGTATTTATTTGCCCTTATCTTAATGTTGGTGAAATCTAATGGCCTGCATCTACTGCATCTACTGCATCTACTGCCTTTACAGCTGATTATCTTTTGTAATCACGGGGATCTACTTCATCGGCCGTTCCTGATATGTGATTGGACTCAGGTATATATGGTTCACATATTTATGATGTTGGGTATGCCCTTGTAGAGCAGTTGTGTTTTCTTTGGTGAAAATCATATTGTTTGGCGAAAAAATGTTCTCAATTGTGATTGTGAGGCTAGAATGTTGTACGGTTTTGTTTTAAAGTCAATTTTAGACTGGTAAGTATGCCTGTGTTAGGCCAAACGAATTAGTGAGCGGAAGGTTTATGGCTAATGTTGAAAAGTTAGTGGAGTATATAGAGCTGGAAATGACGAAGAACTCCAAGTCTAGTGCTGCCAACCAAATAAGGGAAAAAAATAGCGAGACGCTTGGGCTTTATGACGCGATGGTTCTTTGGAAGTCGAAAGTAGGGAATCGAAAGCCTTGGGATCACAAAGGGCATATTAAAAACACATATGGCGAGTGGGCAAGTGATTCAGAAACTAGCACCCAATATAACTATGATATTTGGTCTAATTTGCATTACGGTTATGTCGGAAGGCATGTTGGGTTTTCTGAGTGGTTGCTGAAGGCTGGTGCGGGTTATGCACAGTTATCAGCAGGTACAAGCCCTTCTGGTTATTGGGGTAGGCGTTTTTCTAAACTAGGCGATGCAGATTTTTTAGCCGCATTTGATGATCCGAAGGATCTAGCTGCTATTGATATAGGGTCTAAGCTTTGGGTAAATAATAAGTCAAACATTACTGCTAATAAAATACTGCGAGCTATCAGGTCTCGACGTAAGGAGTTACAAATAAAATAATATTATGTGTATATACGTGAGGCTGTTGTTTCTGTTTGGGGTTTGTTGCCTCTTGTCGCTAACCGGGTGTTCGGATTCTATTAAAAGCGAACTATTAGTAAATGGGTTAAATAAACACAAGCTCTCGCTTGAGCCTGTGGCCGAAGCTTTAATCATTGCTGGTGACGGTGCAATTTTAGATCTGCGTGATACACCTTTGAGAATATATCCCGATGACTTGGAGGGTAACATAAGTGATGCTCAGTTAAGCTACCTTAGTGATGCCGGTATCTCATTTGCTGCCTATGATAAGGGCTTTGGTGGTGTTGTCTTTGAAGTCGTCGGTCGTGGTATCGGAATTTCGGGGTCATCAAGTGGATATGTGTTCCAGCGTACCCACTCAAAGAGTGTTGATATGGTTGATGATTTACAGCGAGCTTTTGATGAGCGAAAAGCGAGTCTTAAAGATGGTGATTCATTAAATGTCAGGTTGGTGCAGGAGGTCTCTAAGCATTGGGGTATTTACCTAGAAACTTTTTAGCTACACAGCATCGAGGTTTATCTAATATATCAATGACGCATTAATAGTACGCTCTTAATGCAGCTCACTTATCGCTAAAGCAATTTCAATTTTCTCCAGTGAGGCGGCGATGGCGCCTTGGTGGCTCTGCAAATAATGCGCGGCATTGTCCCCCAGGGCTTTGCTTTGTTTCGTATCATCAAGCAGCTGCGCCACGCTGTGACTTAATGCTTCGGGGGTGTTGTCTATCATGATAACGGCTTGAGATTGTTCAAGGTCTGTGTAAATTTTGGTGAAGTTGTGCACATGTTTACCAGAGATGATCGCCTTGTGCAGCATTGCCGGTTCAAGCGGGTTGTGGCCACCGTGGGGCACTAAACTGCCCGCGACAAAGCATACTTGACTAAGCGCATAAAAAGTCATCAGCTCGCCAATGGTATCGACAATGTAAACCTGTTCATCTGCTTGCATTGAACGGTTATCGCTGTGTTTGATATAGCCAAGCTCGGCTGATTTTAAAAGTTGTGCGACTTCAGTGCTGCGTTGAGGGTGTCTCGGGACGAGCACGAGTACCAAATCGGGATGGGTTTTTAGCAGTTGTTGGTGGCTGGCGATGACAATCTCTTCCTCACCGGGGTGGGTGCTGGCGGCAACCCAGGTCGGGCGGTTTTGCAGTCGCGATTGGTGCAGTGTTTGGGCTTTTTCTGCGAGGTCGTCACTAGGGCTAATATCAAATTTCAAATTGCCAATATTATGGCATTTCTCTTTTGCTAAACCTAGGTCGAGAAAGTGCCTAGCATCCTGCTCGCCTTGGCAACAAATGGCGCTAAAGTGATTGATGGTTGCAGCTGTCAGTGGGCGAACTTTGCGGTAACCCTTAAACGACTTATCCGACAGGCGAGCATTTAATAGTAACAGGGCAACATTACGCTTAGCGCAAGCGTAGCTTAGATTGGGCCAAAGTTCGGTTTCGAGAATTATCAGCGCGCGGGGTTGTAGGCGTTTAAGAAA
Source organism: Alteromonadaceae bacterium (assembly GCA_002746115.1). Lineage (GTDB taxonomy): Bacteria > Pseudomonadota > Gammaproteobacteria > Pseudomonadales > Cellvibrionaceae. Next base: position 4,568 of record NVXL01000119.1, on the reverse strand, counting down.
GAGCCACACAAAAATCGGTAAATCGAAGGGCAAATAGCAGTGGTGTACGCGCTCGCCTAAGCGCTGGCTAATCAACCTAGAAGCCGTAGCTGTGGTGCATGTCACTGTCACTGGGGTGTCTGGATGTGCGCTTATAAATTGCTCAAGCAAGCGCAGTGCGGCGATGGTTTCACCGACGGAAACCATATGAAATATGACGCCATTTTTAGGGGGGCTGCCCCCAAGTAAACCAAAGCGTTCAAAAAAACGACGTCTAGGTCCTGCTTTGCGGTGTCCGTCGTGATCATTAATATGGCGAAGCGCCATTTTTACAAGCGCGAATAGCAGTGCAATGCTGAAAAAAAAGGTATACAAATACCGTAGAAGACGACTCATAAGCGATTCAAAATGCTATTCTATTCGGAATTTTTTTGCCGTTAGGCCTGCGCGTCAGTGTACACAACTGGCACGATCCGGCAACGACTCTTTTGCGATTCTTTTGACTATTGGTGGTTTTTGTCAAAGCCTATGAAAAATGTGTTGATTGTACGCCTTAGCGCGATAGGTGACGTGGTCATGGCCTCAGGTTTGATCACCGCCGTACATGCTCGCTACCCAGATGCAAAAATTACTTGGTTGGTCGAGCCCGCAGCGAGTGCATTATTAAAAGAAAACCCAGCGATTGAAAATGTCATTATCTGGCCGAAAAAAGATTGGTTGAGCCTTTGGAAAAACAAACAGTGGCGACAACTGTTTAACACGATACGGGCTTTCCGTCGTCAGTTGCACGCTCTAAACTTTGACATCGCTCTCGATGCCCAAGGCATTTTAAAAAGCAGTTTTTTGAGTTGGCTGAGCGGGGCAAAGGTACGCCCGGGTTTGTCTGGTAAAGAGCCTGTCTGGTTATTTCACACACACACACTTAAAAAAGACCATAACCATCCGGTTATCAGTTCTGAATATATTCAATTGGCGGAGCATATTGGCGCAAGCGCGACAGATTACGTCATGGATTTACCCTATGCTCAGTCAACCGAGCAGAAGGTGGATGCGCAATTGGCTGAGCATGGATTGGCCGGGCGCCCTTATGTGGTGATATGCCCGTTTACAACTCGCCCTCAGAAATACTGGTTTGACGAGCATTGGCAAGCGACCGTGACCGAGCTTAAACAGCGTTATGACCTGCCTGTCGTGATTTTGGGCGGCCCTGGTGATGTTCAACATGCCGCTAAGTTGTGTGCGCAGAGCGCAGAGCCTTTGGTGAACCTTGTTGGTAAAACCTCACTTACAGAGGCGGTTGCGGTTATTGATAAGGCCGCAGCACTTATTGGTGTTGATACCGGACTCACCCATGTAGGCATTGCCAAGCATACTCCTACAGTGGCTATCTTTGGCTCGACTCGGCCTTATCTTGAAACACGCAGTGCAAGCGCTTCGGTTATTTATCTTGGTTTATCTTGTTCGCCTTGTCGTCGTAAACCAAGCTGTGTTGGCGCGTATACGTGTATGAAAAATATAACACCCGAGCAAGTGCTTACTCGCCTTGTATCCCTTGTGCCTGAAGGGTGGCTTGGTTTTGAAGGTGAAAGTGAAAGTGAAGACCGTACAAGTTCGCAAACGATCATTCCAAGCCAGCAAGTAGAGCCTTTATGAAAGTGATGCATGTGGAAGCTGGGCGTCATCTATACGGTGGCGCCTTACAAGTATTTTACCTCATGCGTGAGTTAAAGCAGCAGCATGGCGTTGAAAACTTACTGGTATGCCCAGAGCAAAGCGATATTGGCCGTGAGGCTCAGCCTTATGCACAAGTGTTGCCCTGTAAAATGGGTGGCGATGTCGATTTTTTATTTAGTCGGCGTTTAATTAAGTTAATTAAACAGAATCAACCGGATGTGCTACATGTGCACAGTCGTCGTGGGGCCGATGTCTGGGGTGCTGTTGCTGCCAAAAGCACCGGTATCGCCTCGGTGTTAACACGTCGAGTAGATAACCCCGATGTGCGTATGTTGGCGAGTTTTAAAGCGAATCGTTACACGGCATTAGCGGCTATTTCCGATGGTATTCGGCAAGTCATGTTAAACGACGGTGTCGCGCCTGAGCGGGTGCAAACCATTCGTAGTGCCGTGGACGCCGACAAATTTTCTGCACCGCGAGATCGTAAGGCGCTTAAAGAACGTTTTGGCTACGATGAGCAAGACTTAGTCATTGCCATGGCGGCGCAATTGATTGACCGTAAAGGGCATCGGTTTTTATTGGAAATCACGCCACAATTAATTGAGAAATACCCGCAAGTTAAAATTTTAATCTTAGGTAAAGGCCCGCTCGAATCGGAATTAAAAGCCTTAAGTAAAACCCTCGGCTTAGAGGCTCATGTGACTTTTGCAGGGTTTCAGACTGACATTGATAAAATTTTACCTTCTGTAGATATACTTGCACACCCTGCGTTAATGGAAGGCTTGGGTGTTGCGCTATTGCAAACCAGTGCAGCCGGCGTCCCCATAGTTGCTGGCGCTGCGGGAGGAATCCCGGAAATTGTACGTGATGATGTTAATGGTTATCTCACGCCTCCCGGTGATACTGAGATGCTTAAGGCGCGTTTAATGCAATTGCTGGGCGATAAAGACTTACGTCAAAAGCTCGGTCGCCAAGGACAGCAGTTGGCAAAAGAAGAATTTTCAATTGCGCAAATGGCAGCAAAAAATTATGCGCTTTATCAGCATGTTCTAGCGACTAAAAAAACTAATATAAACTAAACTAAAACAAACCCCATGCTTGTGAATTGAACCTTAATTTGGTTATTTAAACTTTATGATTGATCGTCATTTTTCAGCAGATATATTTCATGTTAAATACCTGCCAACCTGGTTGGGGGTTTCGTTTTGGTGGTTGGTGGTGCAACTATTGCCCTATAAAGTCCTTATGGCTTTAGGCTGGGTGGTAGGCAAACTGATGAGGCGTTTTGCCCATCGTAGAGTTCAGATAGCTGAGCAAAACCTTGCCGCGTGCTTTCCTGAAAAAACAGCACAAGAGCGTGCTGCGTTATTAGGCGAAATAATGGACTCTTTAGGGAAAGCGGTGTTTGAGTGCGGTATGGCGTGGTTTTGGCCTGCTTGGCGCTTGCGTAGAGTGATCACACTAAAGGGGATGGAGCATATCCAAGCCTCGGTCGATAAAGGCCAGGGCGTATTGCTGTTGGGTTTACATTTCACAACCCTGGAAATGAGCGTAAAAGCGATATCGATGACCGGGGCGCTTGATGGCGTATATCAGAAGCACAAAAATATAGCTTTTGAATATGTACAAAATCGAGGTCGTGAGCATTTAGCTTGTGGCGGTGTTGTGATTAATAAGCGTGATGTGCGAGGAATGGTCAAGCGCCTGCGTAATTTACGCGCCGTTCTTTACGTCCCTGATCAAGACTACGGCAGAGATAAAAGCGTGTTTGCACCCCTGTTTAATATTAGTGCCGCGACGGTGACTGCGCCAAGTAAGTTAATTCGCTTAGGTAAAGCCGCAGCGATACCTTACATCGTGCATCGCCATAGCAAGGGTTATACCGTTGAGGTATTACCGCCGTTAAAAGGCTTAGGCGAAGGCGATGAGGTTGATGATGCGAGAATTATCAATACCTTTGTGGAGCAAGAAATCCGTAGATGCCCGGGGCAATACCTTTGGGTGCACCGACGTTTTAAAACCCGGCCTGAAGGCGAGCCAGATTTTTACAAGCTATCTTGATGGTGCGTTTCAAACACGCAATCTGATAAAGGGTAAGCACAGCATAACAATACGTAGCCTTCATTGATATTGAACTGTTAGGGGAAATGTTGTTAGTTGTAGGGCGTCGTTGTGTGGTTTTTTTTGAGGTGAAGAAACTAGTGTTTACCTTGATTTTCAACAATAAGGCATTTCATTCTATTGAATATTTATTATTTTTTGATATTGTTTTTACCGTTGGCTCCATTATATCTGGCTAAGAAAATAGGTGGGAAAATATTGTCTGTTTTTATGTTTTTTATTGCTGCATCAATGATTTGGGGGTTTATGGTTTTAGCCGTTGAATATCAGTATATTTTGAATTTGAGAGCAGGAGGAAACCCCAGTTCCGATGGGAAGAATTTGGTAGCCGGTGCGCTCATAATTGGTGGTTGGCTCCCGGCAATAATTTATGCTGGATTTCTTTCGTTTGTATTGAATCTGTTTGTGAAGAAATCAAAGGGCCACTAAGCCCGTTTGTTTTAGCCTCAATTTCCTGAAATTAACGGTTTCGGGTATCAAACACCCTTCTTGCCTATGGACGGAGCGGTAATGCTTTGCATTGTAAGTCGTTATAACCCGAGGCAATACCTGTGGGTGCACCGACGCTTTAAAACTCGCCCAGAAGGAGAGGCGGATTTTTACAAGCTTTCTTGATGGTGCGTTTCAAATACGCAATCCGATAAGGGATAAGCGCAGCATAGCAATACATAGCCTTCAGCTAGTTGTTCAGGCTCTAGATATTTTTGATCTTCTTGATCGACACTGCCACTGATTAACTTAGCGGTACATGTACTGCAAGCCCCGGCTCGGCAGGAGTAGGGTAGCGGGAGCTT
>NVXL01000005.1 GCA_002746115.1 Alteromonadaceae bacterium | reverse complement strand
AAGAGTAAGGACAAGAGTAAGGACAAGAGTAAGGCGGCATAAACTTACAGTTTAGGCGACAACTATCTTGAAAAACACCGGTTTTGCGTTCACCACAATCATTCGTAAGACCGGAATGTTCACGCACGATCTGCCCAGTCAGAGCCCAAATTATTGCACTGGTGAGCGACGTTTTTCCTGAGCCATTTTGCCCCTCAATACACCAACTTTTCTGATTAAAGTCCACACCAAACACTGGCCCTTCGAATTGATTTAATCCGCCGAAGCCATAAGTTTGAAGCTTATGCAGTTTCCATGTCTCCTTATCTGGAAGTACAGATGCAACATTGGCAGAAGAGTTCGCTGGGTCCCCCTCACCTCGCCATACTTTCACAAGCTGATCAAAAACTGTATCTGTCGGCTCTTCAACCTCGTTGGGACTTAGAGAATATAGATACTCAAAAAGCCTGCGCGACTCAGGAGAATTCAAAACGATCTCGCCTTTGGCATGATCCAAATGTTTACCCCATAGCAGGCTCTCTCCTGAAAGTAATTTCTTTTTTACGTCATCAAGTGAATTACGCTTATATCGCATTAATTAGATCCCAGTTGATAGCGATGTAACTGCTCCAGCTACAGTAATACATAAAAAACTCTGGGTCAGATAATTTGAAACGCGGTATAAATCTTACCCGTGCCCGTCTCCATAACTAACAGAATGCGATCTTACCCGCCAGATACGGCCTCAATGGTTTTGTTAACGGCTTGTAGCTGGTAGTAGCGTGGGGTTTTGTCGGTGCCATCCTCGTAATAGTCTTGAGTGATAACCGGCAATTGCGCTTCGGTGTAACCTTCAAACGCCGCGTACTTCTGCCAAAGCCTCTCTGGTGAAGGAAAGTCCTCTAAGGCGATTTCTGTTTCGATATTGCCATTTGTCGCTGTTTTATCGTGAAACAAATAACCATCACCGTTCGAGGCAAACGCAAAAGGCACATCTAATAAACGTGCATAATCTAAGGCCTGCTGCATACCCTTGCCAACACCATTTCGATCACCGCAAGTGGGATATTGGGCTTGTGGTAGAGCACGACATCGGCAGATTTGACGGTTTTCCGAACACCTAACTGACCGCGCACAATGACCTTGCCGTCACGCAGTTTAACCTCTTGGCGGATTTGCAAGATGGAATCCCAACCGGCATCTTCGACGCTGGGTAAGATGAACTTGCTGATGATATCGGTTTCGCTGAGTTTTTTCTTATCCAAAACTTTAGACCTTCTCTAGCGTTTAAATGTTGCACGCTACGGACGAAAAACAAGGGTGCAAAGATACCATGATTATGGCGCTATAAAAATTGCTATTGTAGGTTTAGAACGGTCGTTTTGGCATTCATACCTTCGGCTACACTCACCGGCACTTAGGGGGCTATTCACTTACGAGCGTTTTTTGTTTTACATGGTGAGCCTAGCGGGATCGAACCGCTGACCGAAGCACATTAACAGGCTTCAAAAATACGCAGGTAGGCGGGTAATTGCGCCCGGTCGGAACCAATTGGACGAGGAAACTAGGAATTGTTGGGGAAAACGTAGGTCGGATAAGCCGAAGGCGCCATCCGACATGCATCACACCCCGTCACGCACATGGGGAGACTCAGGCACAGCTTCAGGCATTTTTTTGAATTGGAAGTCTTGGTTGCGATAAAAAGTCGGAAAGCGCCTGCCAATGACCGCTTTTTGCCGAGCCAATGCGTGTTATTAACCCTTTCAATTTCAAATTCGACAACTGTTTTTCTATGGCTCTAGCGCTTAAGCCTAAGGCCTCTGCAATCGCACGTGCGCTAATAGCTGGCTCCTGCTGGATTAGGGCAAGAATTTTCTCCGAACTTTTCTCCGTACTTTTCTCCGAACCTTTTTCATTCCCGGCGCTATCATTATCCGCTTCCAAAGGTGACCTCGGAAACTCCCAATCCACAAAATCACCTCTCTCACTAAGCCTAGGAGGAGACAAGCCCGCTTCGGCGCAATAGAACTCGATGCGCTGTATCCCACTGCCCCATTGCTCGATATACCCTAGCGCTTTAAACACCCGCGCCAAAACGCGATTACGAATCTCTGAGCGCCCTTGAGTCAGATCAGCTTGAGTCAGGCCATTGGGTAAGCCCCCGGGTGAGACGACATTTAAGATATCATCATAAATACCGACTTTAATATCACGACCAAAATTACTGTAATTTCGGTGTAAAACTGCATTAACCAAGGCTTCACGTATCGCAGGAATAGGTAATTCGTAAGTTTCGGTGCGCTGTAATCCTAGGATCTCAGCCTTTAAGTGCAGATGATTTTTAATAAAAAGTTCAGTTTGCTCTAACTGCGTAAAAAGGTCGCCAGTGTATTCTTTTTTATCTAAAAACACCGCCATCGTATTGCCCTTAAAGCGGCTGCATTTAGTTTCAACATGTTCATAATATCCCAACAAAATCAGCAAACCATGAGTGGCGTAGGTTTGACCATTTTCATGCTGAGTAAGCTTTAAATTGAGCATTTTATCGCTGTCTAGCGGTTTACCAAACTTTTCAAAACGCTCTAACAAAGGTGTTAAATCTAGAGATTTAATCGGTACGGTAAAATTTATCTGCTCATCGAAACAGAGGTTTAAACGCTGACGTTCTAACTCTTGAATGTATTCAACGGAAGCTTCTCGATTGGTCGCTCCCAGACGAATATAAGTGCCCTGATCTCGCCCCTTATCATTTAAATAATAGGGTAACAAGCTACCGCGATTAACCTCCAAGACTAAAAGTTCGATACCGTTAACATTTTCAATATAAATTTCAGGCAATATATTTGGCGTGCAGCGAGCTGCGAATGATCGAAGCGATACGATCCTGCAAGGCAAAAACTACAGCTACGCACCGTTAGGCTCTGCAAGTTATTAACTTTATAAGGGTTAATAATAGTGAGGATTAAACCTCTAGCGGGACACTGAGTTAAAATCAGAAATGACGAAGCACTATCAAGCACGCCGTAGGGAGGTCAATATAACGATCGATAAAGAAAAGCTCAGCGGCATGTTTTAGTTTTTGTTCGGTTATTGTTCGTACAGTTTTTCAGGCGTAAAAATATGGTGCCTAGCGGGATCGAACCGCTGACCCCGACACTGCCAGTGTCGTGCTCTCCCGTTGCAGTACCTATGTTTAGTTCTTGCGCTAAAGTGCTCGCGGCTATTGACGGCTGCTGCTGAAGAAGGGCTAGTAAAGCATGGTATTTAGCGGGTAGATCCGCGCTTATTCCATCATTTATTCCATCACCAGCCACTATAGGTGACCTCGGGAACTCCCAATCTACAAAGTCACCTCTCTCGCTAAGTCTAGGAGCAGACAAACCCGCTTCGACGCAATAACACCCCATTATTTACCGGGCGCAAAAAATAAAACCTACAAGTCTTGCACCTTCGTCAACCAAGCAGAGAAATGCTTACATTCTTGCCGAATACTATCGAGCCCGATGTCTTCCGCTATCAATGCACCATGCAATGGCTTATTGTAAGCCTCACAATACTTAAGCACACGCTTTGATGGTGCAGTTGTTGGCCCATCGTTAATATGTTCAGGGCTGGCAAAATTAGCTCTATCAGCGACTAAGGCGGCAACCGCCGCATCATCAAACCACTCCCCAAAACGACTTACATCGGAAAACAACAGCCCCTCAAATTCATGCAGCAACAGGTTAGCAAAGAACTTGGGCTGGTTAATATCAGTATTGATCGCTCGTTCAATGTGCGTCATTTTTTGAAAGATATCGAAGATTTTAACTGCACTTCCTAAGCCCGGAAAATCAGTCGGTAAAGCGTAGTAATCTAACAGGGTCGTAACCCAGGCACCCTCATCCTCCTTGCATTTATTCTCTACCTGTCGCTTTATTTTCGCGTAACTTACCGCGCCACCTTTTCCGGTGGCACTGGTACGAACAATAATGGGATTCAAATAAATGGATGAACGGAGAAAATACGGCGCCAGCACATCACGCACAAAGGTTTCTTCCGTTTGCCCTTCGCAAAATACATGTACTCGTGTCATCTGGCAGGTCTCCCACCCAAGACATTTTTCTTCCACAACTCACCTAGCGTGTAATCCTCCAACCAGTTATCCAGCTCCCTAGGTTTTAAGCGTCGTAATTCAGACTGATTGTTTTTCCGGTCAACCACTATCAAGTCTTGTGCTTCAAACTCAGAGAGTAGATCTACAGACTGCGTTGAAACGATTACTTGCTTAGACTTAGATACAGATTTAATCAAAGAGGCGAGCACAGTTATTGCATATGGGTGTAAACCCAATTCAGGCTCATCGATTAGAATAGTTTCTGGTTGATTTTCTGGCGGTTGAAGTAAGACAGTAGCCAAACAGATAAAACGTAATGTGCCGTCTGAAAGATGATGCGCTTTAAAGGGAATATCTTGGCCTTTTTCGGTCCACTCCAATTCGATTTGCTCCGCGTTTATCGGTACAGGGCGCAAGGAGAAATCGCCAAAAAACGGAGCAACGAGTTTAACCGTTTTAACAATTTTTTTATACGACGACGGCTGCTGCTGTTTTAACAAATAAAGGTACGCCGCCAAATTACGCGCATCAGGACGCAAGTAGACATTGTCGTTAATACCATGCTGTTGCTTTACCAAGGCTGACTCACCGGTGTCATGAAAATGGTATACACGCCATCTTTTCATCACAGGCACAGTAAAGTCATATATTTGAGTGGCTTCCTTTTTTTCTTCCACCTTGGTTTCAAAATGGCCGGAACCTACCTTCCAGTCACCACTAACGTTCCACCAGAAACTCTCACCGGCAAACATCATGCGGTTATCTGAAGTCGGCTCAAGCGAGAATTTATATGCGTTGTTACCAAAGAACAATGCGGCACTTAGCTGCTCTGTACGCTTACGTCCAAAGTGCAAGAGTGAATCTGGCCCGCCCTGCTTACTCACATAGGCTTGCAATTCACCATCGAGCAATTGTTGAATCAGCCTAAAAAAACCAATAAAGTTCGATTTTCCCGCACCATTTGGGCCGATTAGTACGTTAAGTTCGTTAAGATTTAGATCGCACTTAGCAATGGATTTATAGCCGGTTAAAACGATTCGTGATAGTTGTTCACTATTCATTGTTTGCTCTTTTCACGCTTTGTCCGCGCTGGGTGCATTCTCTTACGCTAGCCATACAAGTTTTAACAGAGCATATCAAACTTACGGCTCAAGGTATCGCAATAACAATAATGAATTATGGCTCGCAAATACAAACACCGCGCCCTAGATTAACCAGCACCGCTCTCGGCATCCTTGTAGGCGAGCGCAGCTAAGAACGAACCCGCAGATTCAGCGGGTAAAACAAAAAAACCCCACTCTGACGAGTGAGGTTTTTTTGTTTTATATGGTGGAGCCTAGCGGGATCGAACCGCTGACCCCGACACTGCCAGTGTCGTGCTCTCCCAGCTGAGCTAAGGCCCCATAATCAGGATTCTTGAGTCTGTGGGCTTAGCATCTAAATACTAAGCCTAGGCCTCTAAGAGGAGGCGCATTTTACCAAAAACGTACCTCCTGTCAAGCCTTCAAACAGCCTATTCAGCTTCTTTTGGCGTTAAAAGTGCGGAATACTCTTTCTCGTAACGCTTCAGTACTTTTTTACCTGCGCCACCGAGAAGCTCAATGGCTTCACGCAAACGCGCGCGGGACATATCAGGACCAAGTAACTCCATTGCGTGCATCACAGAGAAACTCGCACTAGTACCGGAGATCGCAATGAATAACGGCGCGTTGAAGTCCTTAAGTTTGATCTCCATTTGCGTCGACAGGGTTTTAACCTCATTGAAGATGGTCGAACTCTCCCACGAGGTCACCGCTTCAAGGCGCCAGAGGGTGAATTGCAATAGCTTCTTTTGATCCTCAAGCGGTAGCTTGTTCGCCGCGAAGCTCGCCTCGCTGAGGGGGAGTTTGCCGCTTACCAAAAAAGACACCATCGGGATAAAGTCGCTAAGGACTTCTAAGCGCTGCTTCACTTGCGGAATCACTTTTAGCGCATTCTCAGAGTTAAGCGCCCATTCGGTCAGGCGTTGCAACAAGGCTTGATCATCAAAGTTTTCACGAATCCACAAACCGTTTAACCAGCGAAGCTTATCAACATCAAATATTGGCCCACCTAAGGAGACACGCTTAATATCAAACTCGGCTTGCATCTCTTCTAGAGAGAACTTCTCGCGCTCGTCCGGCATGGACCAGCCCATTCGTCCAAGGTAGTTGGTCAAAGCCTCTGGCAAGTATCCCATGCGCTTGTAATACATAATGCTGGTCGGGTTTTTACGCTTGCTCAGCTTGGTTTTATCTGGGTTACGCAATAAGGGTAAGTGGCAGAATACGGGGGGCTCCCAACCGAAGTACTTGTATAACAACAAATGTTTGGGCGCGGAGTTAATCCACTCTTCACCCCGAATCACGTGGGTTATGCCCATTAAGTGATCATCAACAACATTGGCAAGGTGGTAAGTGGGCATGCCGTCGGACTTCATTAGGATCTGGGCATCTACCAAGGTCCAATCAAGCTCCATATTGCCGCGCAGCATGTCGTTAACTTGGCAAGTGCCAACTTCTTCAGGGACGACCATGCGGACGACATAAGGGGCACCGGCGGCATCGCGCTCGGCAATGACATCATCGGACAATTTAAGATCAGAAGCTTTGAGTGCGGTGTGAATACCGGCTTCTTTGCGCTCGGCGCGCAGGGTGTTTAACTCGTCACCTGTGCGGTAACATTTGAATGCGTGACCCGCGTCGAGTAATTGCTGTATGTGTTCAGCGTAAATATCTTTACGCTCGCTTTGGCGATAGGGTCCGAAGTCGCCACCGCAATCAGGCCCCTCACTCCAATCTAAACCTAACCAGCGCAGGGAGTCGAATATGGCCTGTTCGGACTCTGGTGTCGATCGGCTTTGATCGGTATCTTCAATGCGCAAAATAAATTGCCCACCATGTTGCTTAGCAAAACACATGTTAAACAATGCTATGTAGGCGGTGCCGACATGGGGATCTCCTGTTGGAGAAGGTGCGATACGAGTGCGAACCGTCATATTTTTGTAACCCTTGAACGTAAAGAATGCTTTGAACGTAGATGACCTGACGCCTGACGCGTGCGGATCAAAAATCTAGGCGCGGATTATACGCGTGTTGCGACCTTTGATGCCAGCGCCAGCCGTGCATGCAATTTAGGACTTTGCTATGCTTGGCCTATTTAACAGCAAGTACTTACTCTATTACCCACTAATTACCCTGATAAAAAGGCCGATACTATGACAAGCCCTATTGATGCTTTACTGTCCAGGCGCTCTACCCTTGCAAAAGATTTACAAGCACCGGGGCCTGATGCTGCGCAGTTAGAGCAAATATTACAAGCGGCTCACCGGGTGCCGGATCACGGCAAAATTGGCCCGTGGCAATTTATTATTTTTGAGGGTGAGGCTCGGGCAGATTTTGGTCAGCGCTTAGCGGGGATTTTTCAGGCGGAAAACCCGGACGCTAGCGATAAGCTCATCGACTTTGAGCGCAAGCGTTTTCTGCGCGCGCCAGTCGTTATTGCAGTAATCAGCAGCCCAGATACCCAGCATAAGGTGCCGGTTTGGGAGCAACAGCTATGCTCAGGTGCGGTTTGCCAGAATTTACTCAATGCGACTCAGGCTTTGGGCTATCGCGGCCAATGGCTAACGGAATGGTATGCCTACAACAGCCAAGTGGCGATTGAGCTGGCACTTAAATTTGAACAAAAAATCGCGGGGTTTGTTTATATCGGTAGCGGCGATAACACGCTAACAGAACGAGTAAGACCTGCGTTAACCGATAGAGTTAGCCGCTGGCAGGCGGCATAAGCGACGTAGCCTGGATGGAGTGAAACGGAATCCGGGAACTCACTGGTTGCCACTCCCGGATTCCGCTTCGCTGCATCCAGGCTACGCTAAGTTAAGCGTATTGGAGTTACCACATAAGGTCGTCTGGGATTTCGAATTCGGCGTAAGGGTCGTCTTCGTCAACTTCTTCTGATTTTTCATTTTTACAGACGATAAACGAGTCGTCGCGCAGTGCGATTTTTTCGGCAATTCCTGCGGGCACAAGCTCGTACTTTCCATCGAGGCTTGCAATGGCAAGGTTGCCACGGATGAGCTGATTTTGAATCTCGTCGGAGACGTGCATGGATTTGATTTTGCTGCCGTCGGTAAATTTATAGGCCACATCACCACGACCACGCGACTCTTTATTCAAACTGATCAGCTGCTTAATTTGTGCAATTAAGGCTTTTTTGGCGGCAATGGCGTCGCGATCAGCATTAAGTTGGCGATCACGCTCGACCTTTTCTTGCATGGCCTGTTTGACATTTTCTTTGGTCTCGTCAACTTCCACCTGCTTGCTTTTGTGTTGAACCTTGGCTTTTTTGCGTTTTTCTTTACTCACCTGTTTGGCTTTTTTGGAATTCACCAAACCGGATTTTAATAGTTGATCTTGCAAAGTGCTCACATGCGGCTCCTCAATATTGGGGGCGAGATAGATGACAGGAAAGTATCAGTTTTACGCGGTTTTTGCCACTGGGTAAAGCCGGAGTTCACCAGAAAGTACGCGGGCTTTTACTTGCGCCTGCGCCGATTCGCTACTGCGAGCCATGGGAGCATCGTGGCGCGTGGACTCAATTAAAACGCGCTGCCAAAAACCCTCTTCCGGATTACGACGGCACAAAGACTCTAATACGGACTGCAGTAAGGCAAAATTATCGAGCGGCAATGGCGAGGATTGATAGCTTGGCAAAGGCTCGGGGCCTGGGACGAAGCAATAGCTATCGCCACGAAGAGTCTCCGCTTGCGCAAAGTGTTTAAACGGCGGCAAATGGAAAAAGCGTATGCGACCTCTAAGTGCGAGTTTGGCGACGGCATCAAAGACGTGGCCTTCTTGGTCGTGCGCGCTTAATTCGATTTCAGGGAAATGACGTGACATTAGGTTGTACCAAGAAACGGAGCTAACATCGAGCTGCTCACGCACAAAACGACGAATGGCAATCCAGTTGTTATTCACTTTATTGGCCGCAGGGTGAGCGCTATGCTCGGCGCTTAACAACAATTGAAAGTGTTCTTTCTTAAAAGACCGAATGATACGCGGCGTGGAAGTTTTGGGGCTATTTTTAGTTTTAAGGGATTCGATCACAAATATCTGCAGATTATTAATTCTTGTTTATAACAAATTTTTACTCGCGCTTATTTAAATAAAACGACTGATAATAACGCGATCTAAAACTTATGGTTCTAACAAATGCATGGGTATGCACTTGTATACATAGATATGAGCACAAGTTGCGTTAAATACGGTAAAAAATCAATTCCAAAGTGCATTCTTTCATATTTGCGTCTCAAGCGCCATCACCCGATAATTTCAGCACTGTGGTAAAGTAGCGCCTTTTCGGCCAAGCACTTAAATTACTGATCTCAAATGACCGACCAAAACAACCTTCAAAATCAAATACTTCCCCCGCACAGATTCTCAATCGCCCCGATGATGGATTGGAGTGACAAACACTGCCGCTACCTTTGGCGACTGATCACCAAGCGCAGCTTGCTCTACACAGAGATGGTCACCACTGGCGCACTGATTCATGGCGATCAACAACGTTTTTTAGATTACAACGCCGAGGAGCATCCACTCGCTTTGCAGTTAGGCGGCAGTGACCCGGCTGCGCTGGCTGAGTGCGCGCGCATGGCGGAGGACTGGGGTTACGACGAGGTTAATCTAAACTGCGGCTGTCCAAGTGACCGGGTACAGTCGGGTAAGATTGGCGCAATTTTAATGGCGGAGCCGGAGCTGGTGGCACGCTGCGTTGAGGCGATGCGCCAAAGCTGTAACATTCCGGTGACGGTAAAGCACCGCATTGGCATTGATGCACAAGAGGATTATGCCGATTTACATCGCTTTGTGACCTGCGTGGCGGATGCCGGTTGCGATACCTTTATTGTGCATGCGCGTAAAGCTTGGCTAAAAGGTTTGAGCCCGAAAGAAAACCGCGAAGTACCGCCGCTGCGTTACGAGTTGGTCTATCAGTTAAAGCAGGCCTTGCCCGCGCTGAATATTGTGATTAACGGCGGCATTAAAGACAGCGACAAATGTCTAGAGATGCTCGACCATGTTGATGGCGTGATGATTGGGCGCGAGGCTTATCAGAACCCCTACTTTCTCAATGAGGTCGATTCGAAGATCTTTGGCGAGGCGCCATCAAGTAAAACACGCATGGACATTGCGCATGCCTTTTTGCCTTACTGCCAACAGCAACTCGACAAGGGTACTCGCCTTCATCATCTGACTCGACATATGCTGGGTTTATTTCATGGCCAACCAAGAGCACGGCTATTCCGTCAGCACATAAGCATGAATGCCAACCAAGCCGACGCCGACATTACAGTACTCGAAGAGGCTTTAGCCCTGCTCAACTTTACAGCAAGCTGATCGGAAACTAGACTTTCACTTAGTCGAGAATTTTTTGGCAGGGTATTTATCCCTGTTTAACGCCCTAACTACCCCGCCATCGTGGTTAATCCTATGGCGAGCCGTAATCATTTCAAGGATAATAGCGGCATTTTTACGAACCCAAATTTACTGACGCAGTTCAATACCCACACTTAGGAGTCACATGACCAACAAATTAGAACAACTTAAAGGGTTTTCCGATGTTGTTGCCGATACCGGCGATATCGAAGCGATCAAGCGCTATAAGCCGGTCGACGCCACTACTAACCCATCTTTGCTCTACAAAGCGGCCCAATTACCTCAGTACTCAGGACTTGTTGATAAAGCTATCGCTGATAGCGACAGTCTTGCCGACGCTGGCGACAAGCTAGCGGTCGCTATTGGCGCTGAAATCTTGACCGTTATTCCGGGTCGCATCTCAACAGAAGTTGACGCGCGCTTGTCTTTTGACACTAACTCAAGCATCGAGAAAGCCAAGAAGTTAATCGGCTTATACGAAAGTGCTGGTATTGGCAAAGAGCGCGTATTGATTAAACTCGCCTCTACTTGGGAAGGTATTCGTGCGGCTGAGAAGCTAGAGAAAGAAGGTATCAACTGTAACCTGACTTTGCTTTTCTCTTTTAGCCAGGCCGCTGCTTGTGCTGATGCTGGTGCGTTTTTGATCTCGCCTTTTGTTGGCCGTATCCTCGATTGGCACGTCGCTAATAGCGATCAAAAAACTTACTCACCTTTTGAAGATCCAGGCGTACAGTCCGTCACTCAGATCTACAACTACTACAAGCAGAACGGCTATAGCACCGTTGTTATGGGCGCAAGCTTCCGTAACACCGGCGAGCTAGAAGCTTTAGCGGGTTGTGACCGTTTGACGATTAGCCCAGGATTACTTGGCGAATTAGAAGCCGACGAAGGCAAGCTTGAGCGTGCGTTATCACCAGAGAACTCCGGTGAAGCAATGGCTAAAGTCATTGAGAACGAAGCGCAATTCCGCCTATCTAACAGTCAAGACCCAATGGCCACTGAGAAACTTGCTCACGGTATTCGTGGTTTTATTGCTGATCAGATCAACCTTGAAAATTATTTGACTGAAAGAACTAAGTAATTGATTAGGCTTGTTAGGTAAAACATTAAGGCGACCTCGGTCGCCTTTTTTATTGCCCTCGGTTTACTCCTCTACGGCACCCTAGCGTAGTCTGGATGAAGTGAAACGGAATCCGGGGTTTACCAAGGTACTCCCGCCAAGATACAGAAGAGTTTCGCCGCTTGCGCAGAACCTTTACAATATGACCACACCGCGTGCTACTACCGGCAAAGCTGGACTTAATGCTTCCACCTTTGCGTCAACTCTCAGAACAGCTTGAAATAGATACCAACAACAAGATAAGGGTATATAACCCGATTTTCATTTCCAGATCCCCTGCCAAGTAGCCCAATACTTGAAGTCTTTAGCAACATTGATTTTAGTAATATGATGGGACAAACCATCGGGCAGCTTTAGAGTAAAGCCTGCTGCTAAACATGACGCTACACCAGCAGCACAGCCAAAATATTATAAATGCCGCTCGGGTAACATACGTCGATGTAATATTCGGATAATAAAAATATCCCTTTCCCGCTGCCGATAATAAACCACATGGCTCATATAGCGCAGATAACAATATTCCCTTTGATCTGATTTATTCGTAAATGATTTACCTTTATCCGGGTTAATCGCAAGCCCACCTAAAACCTCTTTTAAGCCTGTCACGTACTCCCTAGTTTGCATCTCTCCAAAATTTGCCATGCTTTGTTTGGCAATACTATGGATATCCCGCTGCGCTTTAGCCGATAGCGTGTAATACCTAGACACTATGCTCAGCCTTGTATTCGTCGATCGCCTCATTCACGATATCATCAAAGGCAGCCGTACTTTCGCCACTCGCCTCCCCTTCGGCTAAAGCTCGACTTAATGCCTCCATCTTTGCTTCTTCTCGCTCCAACAAGCGCAAAGCTGCTCGAATTGCCTCACTTGTAGAACCGTAACGGCCACTTTGCGTCAATTCGCTGAGAAAGCCGGTGTAATGATCACCTAAGTTAATACTGGTTGTTCTACTCATAATCTGCGCTCGTGTATGTTGCTCTAAAATTACTATAATCTAGTAATTGGTAAGTATCAACGCCGAATTCGTAGCCGTATGACCGTCAGCGCAAATGGCAATCTTTGGACATAGCGAGGATTGGATGTTAGAGAGGTATGGTGTTCACAATGTAAACATTGAAGCAGGTCTGACGGAGCCCCCGTCACTACAAACCATTACGGATCGCTCGAAAGGCTCTCGTTCAAAATCCAACTCTGCACCCTCACTCCCGCCCCAAGTTTTCACTCCGACAATATCGAATCTTTGAGCGCTACACATCATGAAAAGAGTGCTATTACTTCACTATCACTGTACAAAACGTAGCGCTACAGCAAAGAAACTATAAGACTACACCCAAACTCCACCAGGTAGGATTACATGCAGGACGAGCAGAATACTGATCCAGATAAGCAGACAGACAACATCCTACCCAACGAGGAGTCCCTTGCAGCCATTGCACATATTAACCAATGTGTTGCGCCTTACGGTGCTACATTTGCCCAACAGCAAGAAATTTTTGCCGACAACTTCAATATTTATAACGACGCAACTAAATATAATTTTTGTTACGCACTCGACAACCAAGGCTATATCAGCAATATAATTATATATTCATTTAAAGAAAATCCCGATGAAATATTTCGGTATTTAATCGCATCCAGACTTACCCACATCACACTGCTTGACGTACACACAAACCAATTACCCCCAATAAGTCATCTCTCCTCACTAAAATTTTTAAAAATCCAACACTCACCAATCAAAACATTAAAAGGCATTGAAAATTTAACTCAGCTAACACACTTAAATTGCAGCAATACAAAAATCAACAATCTAAAAGGCATTAAAGGCTTAACGAAACTGACTTTTCTTAGTTGTTACAATACAAATATCATTAACCTACGCGAAATTGAAGAGCTAACCAACTTAGAGACCATTTTTTCTCTTAACTGCAAGATAAAGACACTCCCCTCATTCATTACAAAATTTAAACTACCAATAACCTTCACGCTCGACATCCCAAAGGACGGCATACATTTATACTACAACCCTCTCGTCATGCCGCCCCCAGAAATAATTCGACTAGGGAACAGCACAATCGATCAATACTTTAACTCCCTAAAAGGCGAGGTGCGCCAGCTAGACGAAGCTAAGCTGGTATTGGTTGGCGAAGGTGCAGCAGGGAAAACATCGTTACTTGACCAACTAATTAACAACACCTTCGATGAAAACAAGCGTAAAACCGACGGTATAGCGATTAAAAAATGGGAAGTAACTGATGAGGAAGGTCCAATAAAAATACACTGCTGGGATTTTGGTGGGCAGGAGATTATGCGTGCTACTCATCAGATATTTCTATCCCGACGCTGTGTTTACATAATCGTACTAGACAGCAGAAAGGACGAAAATGTTGAGCACTGGCTAAAACAAGTCATGGCTGTCAGTAAAGACTCACCTATYTTTATCGTCTCCAACAAAATAGACGARCAGYTCGACAACAACCTCACCCAACAACAGCTAAAAGACAAATACCCACAAATCGTCGRCTTTTATCAAACYTCATGTAAAACSGGTGAAGGTATCGAGGCCTTAAAARAWRAAATAATTAYTCATGCAGGCAAACTAGAAATGCGACGTTACATGCTCGCAGAAAACTGGTTTAAAGTAAAAGAGCATCTCGAAACACTTGCCAGCGAGCAAAACTATATAAGTTATGACGAATATGTAAGTCAATGCAAAAAACACAACATTGACGACCCAGACGTACAGGAAATCCTGCTGAAGCTACTGCATGACCTAGGGCTAATCATCCACTTTGAAGAGCTAACCGACCTGCAAACACAAGTGCTCAACCCTGAGTGGATAACCGAAGGTATATACACCTTAATCAACTCAGAGATATTAACCAAACAGCAGGGGCTAATCAATACAGACGACGTTGGTAAACTACTGGATAAAAAATACCCTTGCGGCCGCTACCGCGCCAAACCTCGTTATTTAATGGAGGTAATGAGACAGTTCGAACTTTGCTACCAAATATCAAACAGTAAACAATACCTAGTGCCAGACCTATTACCGACAGAGTTGGAAAAAACTCCAAAACTCGAACAGGGAGCGGAGTTCATATACAAATACGATGGCTACATGCCGCCCGAACTCATGCCACGATTTATAGTAAAAAGCCACACCTACCAGACACCCGGAAAAGTCTGGCGAGGCGGCGTACTATTGCAACACAAAAAGCTCAAAAGCCAGGCTCTTATCACCATAGACAGAGAAGACAGAACCATAAGAATAAATACCTACGGCGGTGACCAGCGAGGTTTTTTAACCATCGTGCGCAACTACTTAAATGAGATCAATAACGGCTACCAAAAAGAAAATATCGGCCTAGAGGAATTCATTCCGTTCAGAATTGAACACAGCGAAAAGGAAAGCCTTATCGCCTACAGCAGGCTGGAGCAACTTGAAAAACTCATCATAGAAAAAGGCGAAATCCAAAGAGACGAACAATATGATCACATCCAAAAAACTGACTATTCCGTGATTGACTTACTCAACGGCATACAAGCCAAAGAAGAGCGACACAAAAAATATCAGGAAGAAAGATCTGTGAACATAGAGAACACTCATAATATCAATCTACAAGCCAACCCTACAATCACACAAAATAACGAGCAAAAAAGCCAACAAAGCAGCACGCAACAGACCACCGTTAGCATCAGTATTGAAATAAAATCCCTAGCTTCCAGCCTCAAAAATTGGGGCGAAGATACACTCGAAGAATTAAAAGAACTGCCAGAGACAAAAGACAGCTCAGACTTGAAGCGAGCTGAAAAGGAACTCCAAAAAGCCAACAACGCTTTAAACGACATAAGTAACGTAACAGATAAGAAGGATGCCGAGAAAAACATCGGTAAATTTACACGCGTTGCAGACTTTATCAAAGGTAGTATTGACGGAAAAACCAAAACCGGTAAATTACTAAAAACAGCTGGAGAAGGCGTCGAAAAGCTACAATCGTTTGGCAGGAAATACAACAAAATCGCAACGCACTTCGGCTTGCAACCCGTTCCCGGTATTCTGCTTGGTTCAGAGGAGTAAGGTTATAGGCTAGATGTGGTGCAAGGGAACTTGGTGCTTGCTATCGTAGTAAGCACGGCTCCCAATTCCGCTACGCTGCATTCGGGCTACGAATCAGACACCACATGATTTATGCGGATTTCACCGTATTACAGACCACACTAGCCCATACCAGCGGATTTCTGACTACACTTGTAGTAAATCTGAAGATACGCACATCATAGAGTTGCGTACGACATCGCGTTAATTGGGGGACAACAATGGCAATACTTGGGAACATGTTTGGTAAAGGCGGAGGCAAAGCCGCCGAAAAAGTCATCGTGACTGAACCCAAGCTTTTCTCCATTCTTGATTCGCAAGAGGCTTACTTTCGCTACCTTTACCCGCGCGATACCGAACTACCGCTTACCATTCCACAAAAACTTGTGGTTGAAATGGTAAAGACCTCCTTGCAAAAAAAGGAGGTGCGCAACAAAGCCGTGCCTCGCTTGCCTACGGTGATCCCAAAATTATTACGTAGCTTGCGCGACCCGGACTCATCCGCGCGTGATTATGTTGAAATAATCAACAAAGACCCGGTAATGAGCGCTGCGGTATTAAAGCTGGCCAACAGTGTTTACTTTAACCCGATTGGCAAGCGCATTGATGATATTGAGCCTGCGGTGGTTAAACTCGGCATTAATGGTATACGCTCGGTATTATCCGCTGCGGTGATGCAGCCGATCATTCAAAAAGACTCGGCCTACTTCTCTCAATCAGGGCAACGTATGTGGCATCACTCTTTAAGTTGCGCAGTGGCGTGTGAGTTAATTGCTGAACATCGTGATATCGAAAAATTCAAAGTTTATGTGATGGGGCTGGTGCACGATATCGGTAAAACCACGGTATTTAGCGAGTTATGTAAACAGTTTAAGAAAAACGGTGAAAATGTTAAACCTGGCTACAACGCTTTTGTACCACTGATGAAAGTACTTGCCCCTGCGGTAAGTTATTGGGTGGCCAAAGATTGGGATTTACCGAAGGAGGTCTGCACGGCATTGGCAGAGCAAACCAATATTCAAGCGGGTAATAAAGTTAGCCCCTATGCTGAGCTGCTATGTCACGCGAATATTGCCGCGGAATGTTATGTGACTATTAGACACCAAAATGTGCATTTAGCGGATAATATATTGGAGGAATTAAAATTACCGAAAGATCTTTACGAGCGTTTAGATCAGTTGTCTAAGGATGTTTAAATGCGTGAGTTGGCGCTGTAGCCTGGATGGAGCAAAACGGAATCCAGGGTTTTTTACGCCGACATTCCCGGGTTCCGCTGCGCTATACCCAGGCTACAATGGGTGATTGTTAAGCGCGCGAACATCCCAACTTTCAATATATTCAACGCCATACTGGTGCCACGCTTTCGCTTCCTGCGGGTCAACAACGTCGTAAATAAACCACTCCCAATTACCCTGCCATAAGGTTTGGCTTTTGCTGAGTTTGTTTTTATCGATAATTAAAAAAGCTGGTTTTAAATTTTCCGCTTGGCTTTTATGTGACAAATCAAACTCTCTTAACGCCCAACCGACAACATCACTTGTTAACGTTTTGGCCAGCTCTATCAATTCAAAATCAAAAGAAATAAGTATGCGTTTATCGCCCAAGCAATCCGATGCCTTAAACACGCGCTCAAGTATGCTTTGGCGATCGATGTAAGCCATTGACTCTTCTTTGATTTCAATAAATACCGGAATATTGCGGGCTGCAAGCGCCAAGCAAACATCGTTTAAAGTGCTAATACAAACGTCGATATAACGTTCGCCGAAGCGCTTAGGCTCGTGACAAGAAAAGGACTGCAGCTGTTTTGCAGTGAAGGTGGAGAGGTTACCAGAGCGTGCACAAACACGCTCCAGCGTGACATCGTGAAATACCATGGGGATGCCGTCAGAGCTAAACTGTACATCCAACTCTAGCGCTGAAGCCCCTGCTTTAGCAGCGGCGACTAAACCCGGCAGGCAGTTCTCTGGGTACTCGGCGGGTAAACCCCGATGCCCTACGGTTTTCATACGACTCTTTTAATAACTAGCCGACAAACAGGCGCGCGTTTTGGAATAGACGCATCCAACCGCTGTCTTCGCCCCACTCTTCTGGTGCCCAAGAGTTACAGGCAGTGCGGAAGATACGCTCAGGATGCGGCATCATAATAGTGGCGCGACCGTCGTTTGAGGTCAAGCTTGTGATTCCGTTAGGGGAACCGTTCGGGTTGGCGGGGTAACGATCGGTCACGGCCAAATGGTTATCTATGTAGCGAATGGCAATGCTGCTGCTTTGCTCGGCAGCGGCAAGTGCGGCTGCGTCAGAGAAAGTGGCTTGACCTTCACCGTGTGCGTTCATCACGGGTAAATGCGAGCCGGCCATTCCCTGCAATAATACCGAAGGTGACTGCTCAATTTTAACCAAGCCAAAACGCGCTTCAAACTGCTCGGACTTGTTACGAACGAACTTCGGCCAATGCTCAGCACCCGGTATTAATTCTTTTAAGTTCGACATCATTTGGCAACCGTTACAGACACCAAAGCTGAAGGTATCTTCACGGTGGAAAAAGGTCTCAAACGCGTCACGCGCTTTGGCGTTAAACAAGATGGTCTTAGCCCAGCCTTCGCCGGCACCTAATACATCACCATAAGAGAAGCCACCGCAAACGGCTAGGCCTTTGAAGTCTTCTAGGCGATGCCTTCCGGCAAGTATGTCACTCATGTGAACATCAACGGCGCTAAATCCGGCACGATTAAATGCAGCGGCCATTTCAACTTGGCTATTGACGCCCTGCTCGCGCAAAATGGCAATGCGTGGACGAGTATCTAGGTTCAAAAACGGCGCACTGATATTTTCGTTTGAGTCGTAACTGAGTTTAACGCTTAGACCTGGGTTTTCAGAAATGACATCATCAAATTCTTGCTGGGCACATTCGGGGTTATCACGTAGTGATTGAATATGATAGCTTGCACTGCGCCATAAGCGCTCAAGTTCAACACAGTCTTGCTGGTAAACCTGGTTGTCGCCCTGAGAGATGCTCAAAGTACGCGCTTCAGTAGCGGTACCGATAACCTTGGTGTAATCGTGTAAACCGTGCTCCGCAAAGATCGCTAAAACCTTATCTAGCTGGCTGTTTTGAACTTGCAGAACGGCGCCAATCTCTTCATTAAATAGTAATGCATGGGCGTCGCCAGTCAATTGATCAAGCTGGACATTCGCTCCGCAATGACCGGCAAAACTCATCTCAGCTAAAGTCGCAAATAAACCACCATCACCTTTATCGTGATAAGCCAAGAGGCTTTGATCAGCAACGCAGGTTTGCATAGCTTTGAAGAAGCCTGCTAATAAAGCGGTATTTCTTACGTCTGGGCTATGCTCACCCATGGTTTGATAGCTTTGAGCAAAGATAGAACCGCCAAGACGATTTTTACCTTCGCCGAGGTCTACTAAAACTAAGCTGCTCTCGCCTTTATCTAGCATTAACTGCGGCGTTAAAGTATTACGCACATCTAATACTGGGCTAAACGCTGTAATCACAAGTGATAGCGGCGCGGTGACGGCTTTATCTTCGCCATCTTGCTGCCATGCTGTGCGCATGGACATGGAGTCTTTCCCAACGGGGATGGTAATACCTAGGTCGGTACAGAATTCCATTCCGAGCGTTTCAACGGTGCGGTAAAGTTTTTCATCTTCACCAGGATGACCGGCAGCACACATCCAGTTAGCGGAGAGTTTAATTTTTTTGATATCACCAATATGAGTACAGGCAATATTGGTAATGGCCTCGGCCACAGCCATGCGCCCAGAGGCGGGTCCGTCAAGCAAGGCTAAAGGCGTACGCTCGCCCAAACTCATCGCTTCACCAGCAGTACTATCATAAGTCAGTACGGTTACCGCGCAGTCAGCAACAGGGACTTGCCAAGGGCCGACCATTTGGTCGCGTGCGACCATGCCGCCAACACTGCGATCACCAATGGTGATCAAAAAGTGCTTACTGGCAACGGTTGGGTGCTGAATAATACGCTCGGCGGCTTCGCTTAAATCAATAGCGGCATAATCGAAGGCCTGAGTCGCTGCTTGGTAACGCTCAGCGCTGCGATGCATTTTAGGCGCTTTACCGAAGAGTACGCTCATCGGTAAGTCGATAGGTTTAGCATCAAAGTGCTTGTCGTTAACAATTAAAACTTGTTCGCTAAGCGCTTCACCTACAACGGCATAAGGGCAGCGTTCGCGCTTACAAATGGCTTCAAAGGTCGCGAGCTGTTCTGGCGCTAAGGCTAAAACATAACGCTCTTGGGACTCGTTACACCAGATTTCGAGTGGCGACATACCGGGCTCGTCGTTAGGGACTTCACGCAGTTCAAAGCGTGCGCCGCAACCACCATCTTTGGCAAGCTCTGGAAAGGCGTTAGATAAACCACCTGCGCCCACATCATGAATAAAAGCGATCGGATTGTGCTCGCCTAACTGCCAACACTGATCGATAACTTCCTGACAGCGACGCTCCATTTCTGGATTTTGACGCTGTACGGAGGCGAAATCGAGTTGCTCACTGGAGCTGCCTGAGGTCATAGACGAAGCTGCACCGCCACCAAGACCGATTAACATAGCGGGGCCACCCAAGGCGATCAACAAGCTGCCGGGGGCGAAAGTTTCTTGAGCGATATGCTCGGACTTGATGTTGCCGTAACCACCTGCGAGCATGATGGGCTTATGGTAGCCACGACGCTCACCGTCAAAATCTAATTCAAAACTACGAAAGTAACCGCAGATATTCGGCCGACCGAACTCGTTATTAAACGCAGCTGCACCGATGGGCGCGTCGATCATAATATCTAATGCCGAGGTAATACGACTGGGTTTACCGTAATCTTGCTCCCAAGGCATGGTGTAATTTGGAATTTGAAGGTTAGAGACGCTAAAGCCACACAAACCAACTTTGGGCTTGGAGCCTTTGCCTACAGCGCCTTCATCACGAATCTCACCGCCTGCACCGGTTCCGGCTCCAGGGAAAGGAGCAATCGCCGTTGGGTGATTGTGAGTTTCCACTTTCATCAGTAAGTGTACAGGCTCTTGGTTATATTGATACTCACCTGAGCTGGCTTCTGGATAAAAACGTCCACCACTTAAACCGGCGATCACTGAAGCGTTATCAGCATAGGCCGAGAGCACTTCGTCGCCGCCTTTTTCGTAGGTATTTTTTATCATTCCAAATAATGATATGGGCTGGTCTTGCCCATCTAAGGTCCAACTGGCATTGAATATTTTATGTCGACAGTGCTCAGAGTTCGCCTGCGCGAACATCATTAGCTCAATGTCATTCGGGTCACGCTTGAGCCCAATAAAAGCTTCAAGTAGATAATCGATTTCGTCTTCAGCTAAGGCCAAACCAAGTGTTGTGTTGGCCTCTTCTAATGCGGCGCGCCCTTCGGCAAGCACCGGAACCACGTCAACAGGGGCGGGTTCTGCTTTTTCGAATAGAACGGCTACGTCTTCAACGGAGGGGAATACATGCTCAACCATTCTGTCGTGCAGTAATTCTTTAATCGCAGCTAAGTCGGTGCCTTCAGGGAAGCAATAACGTATACCTCGCTCAACGCGTAAGACTTTGGTTAATCCGGAGTTATGCGCAATATCGGTCGCTTTCGTCGCCCACGGCGAGATGGTGCCGGGTCTTGGTGTGACGATACATTCACACGCGCCCTCGAAAACGTCCACTTTACTAGGCGAACCATAGGTCAGTAGTTGCGTCAGTACCTGTGTTTCTTGTTCATCTAGATCCGATGACAGGTCTACGAAATGCAGGTATTCACTAGAAAACTGAGCAACATCAACACCTAGATGGCGAAAGTCAGAAAGTAAGCGTTGTAAACGAAAATCAGAGAGAGCGGAAGCACCGCGCAAGGTGAGCATTTGGCCGAAAAACCTCTATATAAAGGAAGCGTAATAGGAACAGCTAATTCAGACTAATGCCAGAACATTGAGCTGAGGTGTTTTATGAGCGGCATTGTACTTTATTGCCCCAAGAAATGGAGAGGATTTACTCAATTGATTGTGCTTATGATGGCATTCAGCTAGCACTCAGCTCAGTAGCCTTATGTTATATGACAACCTAGACCACGCAGCCACATTTCACGCTAAGCACCCATTATATTCAGCAAAACCCAAAACCGAACAAAAAAGCATCAGAAGCACGTTATTAACCGAGGAAAATACCGATACAAACGATACGCAACCCACGACATATCGATTCAATCGCTTAACAACTAAACTATTGCTTTATCGTCTTAGCGAATGACCCTTTATATATTGATGCTATATAACAAGAACATAATGCTTTAACCCTCTAAACCATCAAACGATTACAATATATCCATGCGATTRCGCCTTGCTTTTTCAGCCRTTARCCCTGTTTTTAAAGACATTAAAAGCTATTTTTTGTTAATTTGGTAACAAATCTGGGTAATACGTTCACAATGTGACGTAGACTCCGCCGGTGTCACAATTAGCGCAGGTATTCTATACTTACCGTTAACGGACGCACGGGGGAAGCGTGACAAGGATCACGGATATTTAAAATAGTCGAGCCTCCAAACAATCTTGCCACCCAACAAGCTAAAAATATCGAAAAAAAGTGGCGCGTAAATGAACAAAAAACATAAGAGCGGTCATAACAAGTGACGCTTTTAGCTAGACCTGGACTGAGAGGGTAGATAAGTAACCATGCTTACCAAAACTGTAAAAGCTGTTGCCAAGGCGGTGACACGTGCAAGCAAAATTGTGGTCATGGCCGGCCTCATTGCTGTATGTGCAGGTCAATTGGTTGGTAGTCGTACGCCAAATGAGCTTGAGCGAGTACTCGCCAGTGGTGAATTACACATGGTTTCCCGCAACGGCCCCACTACCTTTTATGAAGGCCCTCAAGGCTTAACCGGATTCGAATATGTTCTAGCCAAAAAATTTGCCGACCGTCTCGGCGTTGATCTTGTCGTACACGCCGAGGACGACCTCGGAATGATGTTCGACAGCATCCAAAATAAAGATTTTCACTTCGCCGCTGCTGGCCTCACGATTACTGAAAAACGCAAAAACAAAGTACGCTTTGCTGATCCCTATTTAGAAGTCACTCAAACCCTTATTTACAACACTGGCGCCAAACGCCCTAAAAGCATCGAAGACGTTATCGGCTCAAAAATAGCCGTTATCGGCAACAGCTCACACTCTGAGCGCCTACGTTTTATGCAGCGCGAATACCCAGCATTGGTGTGGCAAGAATACAACAATGTTGAAATGCTCGACTTGTTAGAAATGGTACATAATGGCGAGATCGATTACACCATTGTGGATTCCAACGCTTACGACTACAACAAGTCGCTCTACCCTCGCGCTAAAAGTGCCTTTGACGTTAGTGAAGGCGAGCAACTTGCTTGGGCATTTCCTCCCGGAAATGACGATTCACTATTTATGGAAGTACAGCGCTTCTTCCGAGATATTAAACAAATTGGCGTAATAGAAGATACCGTAGAGCGTTTTTACGGCCACCTCGGCGAATTAGATTATAGTGGCGCCCTAGTATTTTCACGCAGGATAGATACTCGCCTACCTAAGTGGCAGGACAAACTCAAAAAAACAGGTGAAAAATACGATCTCGACTGGTCTCTATTAGCAGCAATCAGCTATCAGGAGTCACACTGGAACCCTAGCGCTAAATCGCCTACCGGTGTTCGCGGTTTTATGATGTTGACCCTCAACACAGCAAAAGAACTAAAAGTGACTAACCGCCTAAGCGCGGATCAAAGCATTGACGGTGGCGCTCGCTACTTCAAGAAGATGCTAAACCGTATGCCAGAGCGCATTCAAGAGCCAGAACGCACATGGTTAGCGCTAGCGGCTTATAACATTGGTTACGGTCACTTAGAAGACGCTCGAATTCTTACTCAACACCGTGGCGGCAATCCTGACAAATGGGTCGATGTAAAAGAAGATATACTAAAACTTGCTAAGAGTAAGTATTACAAATTCACCAAACACGGCTACGCTCGTGGCTGGGAAGCTGTCGACTATGTGCAAAATATCCGTAATTTCCACACGATTATCGCCTGGAATGAAAAACAAGAGCAGGGTCATCTAGCAAAGAACAATGTAACCAAAAACACCTTTGCCCAGTTCAGCCCAGATATGACGGAAGCCTTAAAGAGCATTGCAGTCTATTCTCTCTAATTCGCACAAATTCGACTTGAACAGTTTAACCCTATTCGCCTAAGCCTACCCCCCTAAGCAGTAACCGCACTTACCAAATGCGGTTACTTTTCGTCTATACCTTCATCGCCCATATTCCCACCTACTGCGAGCTGGCTTGCACGCTTAGCGGCTTTCTTCTCGGCTCGGCGTTTTTTAAAAAAATCACTTATCATTTGCGAGCATTCCGCAGCACAGATACCTCCGTCCCACTCCGGGATATGGTTGTAAATATCACACTGCAGCACTTCGGGGTGACTTGCGAGCACCCCCGCTTTTGGCTCTAGGGCACCGAATACAATTCGCGACACGCGCGCATGAACCATCGCACCGAAGCACATAGTACAGGGCTCAATGGTGACGTATAATGTGGCATCCGGCAGGCGATAATTACTAACATTTTTTGCCGCATCTCGCAGCGCAACAATCTCTGCGTGAGCACTTGGATCGTGGGTGGATATCGGCTGATTCCAACCGGCGCCAATCAACTTGCCATCTCTAACTAACACCGCGCCAACCGGCACCTCACCGACCTCTGCCGCTTGCTCAGCAAAAGTCAGGGCTTTTTTCATCCAAAAAGTATCGTTATCTTCAAGCATTATCTTCAAGCACTATCTTCAAGCATTGGTAGCTAACATCATTCGCAGACATTAGCCTCTAAATTGTCGCCTAGCGCTGGCGCTTTTTGATCTCCTGAAACAAAAGCGAAGCGTGGCACTTGCTCACCATTAATAGTGACCGACTCTGTAAACATGCTTAAAGGCCGCACCCAAAGGTCGAAGTCACCATACAAACACCGATAAACCACCAAAGTTTCTTCTGTTTCCGAATGCTTGGCAAGCTCATAAACTTGATATTCCGGCCCCTTGTAATGGCGATATCGCCCCGGCTTAATATCAGGTGTTAGTGCAGTAGTGGTTTGAGTCATTCTGGATTTTCCCATCTCGTAATAAATAGGCTACTATACCCGACCTTTTCCACCAACCGAAGCCCAAATCCACACATGCATTCAAGCCCCAGTATTGGCCTTTTTTACGGTTCATCTACCTGCTACACCGAAATCGTGAGCGAGAAAATCAGTCAAATCATCAAGGAGCTACTCGGTGAAGACTGCGTGCAACTGCACAACATTGCCGACGAGTCTTTGGCCAAGGCACAAGGCTTTAAATACCTCATTATGGGTATCCCAACATGGGACTATGGCGAACTGCAAGAGGATTGGGAAGAGGTTTGGCCTGAGCTGAATGAGCTTCAATTAAGCCAGACAAAAGTAGCGCTGTTTGGCTTGGGCGATCAAGTTGGTTACCCTGAATGGTTCCTTGATGCAATGGGGTATTTACACCAACAATTGCAGATACGCGACGCCAAAATGGTCGGATACTGGCCAGTAGATACTTACAAGTTCGATGCGTCTCAGGCCTTAACGGCAGACAAAACTCAATTCCTTGGTTTAGCGCTAGATGAGGAAAATGAATTCGACTTAAGTGATCAGCGTATTCGCACTTGGTGCACGCAAGTTTTGCAAGAGTTTGGCCTACTCGGGAATGACTGACAATCACAAGTCCCAAGCGGCCTTAACGTGGGACGAACAAGGGCAGCCTATTTGCCAGCGTTTTGATGACATTTACTTCTCTCGCAGCGATGGACTTGCGGAGAGCAACTACGTATTTATTCAAAACAACCAACTGCCACAACGTTGGAAAGCCCTTGAAAAGCATGGTTGCTTTACCATCGCGGAAACAGGCTTTGGCACGGGCTTAAACTTTGTTGCCACTTGGCAGCTATGGAACAGCCTCCAAGATAAGAAAAACCTGCAAACACTGCATTTTATCTCTGCTGAAAAGTACCCCCTGACTCGTCAAGATATCTCACGCTCACTCGCATTATGGCCAGAGTTAAAGCCCTATGCCGACTCGCTATGTGAGCATTATCCGCCACAACCCGCTGAAGACTTTGTGCGTTTAATTTTCCAACAAGGGCGCGTCATTCTCACCTTGTATTTTGGCGACGCCAGTGAAGGTTTTGAGCAACTCTCAGCGATACCTTCGTGTTCCGAACTGAGTACAGAAAACGGCTCATTTGGCGATACCCCCACACAAGTTAACGCTTGGTACTTAGACGGCTTTGCACCCGCTAAAAACCCAGAAATGTGGCACGCCAAACTCTACCAAACCATGGCGGCTTTGAGCGGAGCTGATACCAGCTTTGCAACCTTTACCGCTGCCGGAGCTGTTAAGCGCGGCATGAGCGAAGCCGGATTTACCTGCTCAAAAGTTAAAGGCTATGGCCGTAAACGTGAGATGTTGATTGGTGCTTTTACCCACACTGTTACAGGTAAAGTAAAGCCCCGACCTAACTCAGACTTAAATCCAGATTCAGACTTAGACCCTGATTCAAATAAGGACCAAGAAAGAACGCCTAAGGGCCACCCTCAGAGTAACTTCAAACGACCTCGCAACGTTAAAAAAAACAGCTCGGGCAACCCCAGTCCGTGGCATCTAGTCCCGTCGAAAAAACCGAATTCAAATCAACGTAGTCGTCCTAAGGCTATCGTTATAGGAGGCGGGCTCGCAGGCTGTCATATCGCTTACGCATTAGCGCAAAAAAATTGCTCGGTCACCCTACTCGAACGCGAAGCCAACTTGGGCACACAAGCCTCGGGCAATCAGCAAGGCGTGGTATATACGCGCTTATCGCTGCATCGTAACCCGCTTAATCAGTTCAACCTCTCAAGCTTAATTTATGCCAATCATTTTTATCAGCAACACGGCTTTTACGACAGCTGCGGCCAACAATGTGGCGTTATGCATTTGGCTCAGAATATCGAACAAGAGAAAACATATCGTGAATTTGCCGATCACTTTAAAAATGAGCCCGAATTTGCACGCATTGTGACGCAGGAGCAAAGTACCGCTTGGAGTGGGTTACAGCTGAATCAGTCAGCGCTGTTAATTCCTAGTGCTGGCTGGCTATCCCCCCCTGAGCTATGTCGACAGCTGGTAAAGCATGACAATATTGAGGTGCGAACAGAAAGTACGGTCAGCCGCATCGATCGTCAGGAGGGAAAATGGCATTTATACGACGCTGACAACAAACAGCTTAGCAGCGCTGAGTATGTTGTTGTGGCCAACGCTTGGGAAGCGCAAAAATTCTCTCAGCTACAAAGCTTGCCACTAAAACGCATACGCGGCCAAGTATCCTATGTGCCGGAAAGCAAGATACATTGCGAGCTAAACAAAGTCCTCTGTGGTGACGGCTATATCGCACCAGCCCATCAAGGGCTCTACTCTATCGGTGCAAGCTTTAACCTTAATAACACTAATCAAGCCATGAGCGTGGAAGACCACCAAGATAATCTCGAAAAACTAGCGGCGTTTTCACCCGAGCTAAAATCCCAAGCCATCGATTTAGACCCGAATACCTTTGCAGGCAAAGTAGGCTTTCGCTGTGCAACACCTGATTATTTCCCGATCGTGGGGCCGATTACTGATGCCCAAAGTATGAAGTCAAACTTTGCGCAATTACGCAAAAATGCGAATACCTTTATCGATCAACCAGGGAGTTATCAAACGGGCTTATATACCTCACTCGGCTACGGATCTAGGGGTTTAAGTTACGCGCCTTTGGCTGCTGAAGTGCTCGCCAGCATTATATGCGGGCAACATATTCCGATATCTCGTAACCTTTTACGCTACCTCCACCCGGCTCGCTTTTTAATTAGAGACCTAATCCGAAACAGAAGATGAGAAATCCACCAATAACAGGTCTAAACTAAGAGTATTTATACCGTTAACACCTAATCACATGACTATCGTTACAGCTCCGTATTGCCATTAACATCTGCGATCGATGCATCGTCAGTCGATTACTCTAATGTGTAAATTCTTAAATTACTCAAGGTCTTACTATGCTATTAAGTGTCGGTCGTAAACGCTACCAGGCAGATTCCAGTCGGGATTCCATCCACAATTATTACGAGCAAATGGTACTCGATCAACTCACACAAACCAGCGAACGCGCTAACGAAGACGCGGACTTTTTGGCCGATACCGCTTGCGTGGCGCTCAACCGCTTACCACCACGTTACGTGCGACACGACGTTGACATGACGTTCTTTCTCTCGCCCGACGACCTGCAAAAGATGGTGAACTCAGTTGCTGATGCCACTAACTACGCCATTGAGTATGTTAAGAGTCGTGAAGCGGAGAAAAGCAACGAAGACGAGTAAACGATACTCGACGCGCTAAGCCTGCCCATACCGTGTGGAATTGAGGTAAAATCACCTCTTTTTCCCGGTTAAAGCCATGCATCGTCGACAACTTACTCCCTCCCTGTTCACCATGAAAATGGCACGAATAAACGTCAGTATTACGATGTCAGCATTGCTGGTGGTGACGCTTATATTGTTGTTGACCTCACTTAGTCTTCCAAGCTTCGCTCAAAAACAGCCCTACCAAGTACAAGCCGCAGCCAAAAAATTAAAATTTGAAATTATAAAAGAAGCTAAACATGATAAGCGCCTGTTTACTCAAGGTTTACTTTTCAACGACGGCAATTTATATGAAAGTAGCGGCCTATATGGTCGTTCGCGGCTCCGAGTCTACAATGCAAAATCCAATGCTTTAGTTAAACAACAAGGACTAAGCCGGAGGATTTTTGCCGAAGGCCTCACCAAAATTGATAATGAGCTTTACCTACTCACATGGAAAGCCTCAAAACTCATGGTGTTTAACGCCAACGACTTACAGTTTAAACGCAGCATGCCATATCAAGGCGAAGGCTGGGGGCTCACAAATAACGGCAAGCACTTTATTATGAGTAACGGCAGTGCTCAGATTTTTTTCCGTGACCTTAAGAGTTTTGAGATCATCAAGAAGATTACCGTAAAAAACCGCTGGCGCGCATACAATAAGCTCAACGAACTAGAATACGCGCAGGGACATATCTGGGCCAACGTCTGGCAATCGCCTTTTATCTTAAAAATTGCTCCGGATTCTGGGCAAATCGTCGGCATCGCCGATATGAGTGAGCTTATCAAACGCCATCAACGCTCCGGACAATCACAAGAAAAAGTGCTCAACGGTATCGCTTATGATCCAAGTAAAGAGGCTTTTTGGGTGACAGGTAAGTTGTGGTCTAAACGCTACCTAGTTCGTTACCGCTAGATTCTGCAGCAATATTGTAAAACCCGCGCGGCTCCCCCCTTGTCAACGTGTTAACAAACTATAGCGTTTATTATCGGACGCTTTAGCCTTTTTCATGGTCAATTTCCTACAAAACATAACGCCATTTGCGACTAACAATGTTATCGCCTCCCACCTAGAATATACATATACCGTAACACACACCGTTTGAACAACACTTAAACGCAAGTTAAACAACAGTTAAACACTAAGGGGATCTATCATGGCCGCGCTAGACTTTATGTTCGTAACATTTATGGTTCTGGGATTTGTGATTTACTGCTCGTTCGAAAGCGAGAAGTAAGCCAAACCGTTCTTGTGAAAGAGATATTCAATTTACAACACGATAACCAACAGATCGGGCCATTAGGTTAAGAGATAAAGACTATGGACAAGCTACTTTTTAAAGAACTAGTACGAAACAATATTCTAAGTGGAAAAAACAAGGACATCCTGAAAATGCACCTGATCGACGGCGCCTCGGCTCAAGCAACAGCCCTCGCTCACGGTGTTGGCAAAGCTGACGTTAGCCGCGCGGTAGTCAAGTTCTACGGTCAGTTGGAAAAATTTCGAAGCCTAAAACCTACCCCCTACACCGTTCCAAGTTCAAATGATGAGCACCTCTGCCATCAAAGCGCCGTCGCTTAAGTGGCGGCGCTCTATACGTTTTCAATATACGAACACCAAGATCGAACCTACAGCCAAAATCCTGACTTGTTAAGTGTTCCGTCTGCGGATAAACTACCGCTCGCAGTCAATTCTACGCTTGGCAACTATGCAAAAAAATACGCTCTCCGTCACTGAACTCAACAGTAAAGTCCGCAATTTACTTGAACTCCACTTGCCTATGGTCTGGGTTGAGGGTGAGATATCTAACTTTAGTCGCCCATCCTCCGGTCATTGGTATTTCACCTTAAAAGACGAGAAAGCTCAGATTCGATGCGCAATGTTTCGCGGCCGCAATACTCACGTCAGAAAGCCTCCTCAAAACGGGGATCGCATCCTCGCGCGCGCGCGCGTCAGTCTTTATGAAGGCCGTGGCGATTATCAACTCATTGTTGAACACATGGAAGAGGCGGGTTTTGGATATTTACAACAACGTTTCGAAGCACTAAAGCAGCAGCTACATAACGAGGGTCTATTTGACCCGGCAATAAAAAAACCGGTTCCGAGTGCGGCTAAACACGTAGCCCTGATTAGCTCATCCAGTGGCGCCGCAATACGCGATGTATTCGCAGTGTTTTCTCGACGTTTCCCCGCCACCAAAATCACCCTAATTCCAAGCATGGTTCAAGGCGAAGCTGCGCCTGCGACGCTGATTCAAGCATTGCACTTAGCCCAAGCATATACGCCAGCTTTTGACGTTATATTACTGTGCCGAGGCGGTGGCTCGCTTGAGGATTTATGGGCATTTAATGACGAACAATTGGCGCGAGCGATTCATGCCTGCAAATTGCCGGTGGTCAGCGCCATTGGCCACGAAGTCGATTTTACCATCGCTGATTTTGTTGCGGATTTGCGCGCACCGACGCCCTCCGCCGCCGCGGAACTGCTCAGCCCAGATCAGCAAGAAGTGCAGGCTCGGCTACAAAACTTGTCTTGGCAATTAGAAACGAGTATTCGTCAGAAGCTCCGCCACCACCGCGAGCGCGTCCATCACCTGTCACGTCAGCTCAAACATCCTCAGGATACGCTTAATCAGTGGTCTCAACGTCTAGATCAACTCGAAGTACGTATTCAGCTGGCTATCTCTAGACGCCTAGAAACCGCCAAAGAACGCCTACAAAACCGCGACAATGCTCTGTACCGAAATTCTCCGAGCAGACACTTAGCGCCAAACCGCCATTACATACAGCAACTTCAAGAGCGTATGAAAATGGCGATCGAACGGATTTTGGAGCGCAGGCGTTCAAGTTTTATCGCGGCGACTGCCTCACTAGACCTAGTCAGCCCAATAGCGACACTTGCACGAGGTTATACGGTAGCGGTGAGCGAACGAAGTGGTGTGATTAGGAGTGTTGCTCAGGTAAACCCTGGGGAGAAAATTCGGGTGACGCTGCAAGATGGTGAAATACTAGCAACAGTAGATGACTGCCAGCTCAGCAAACCCTAAGTATCAAAAAAAAGATCAAAAGAAAGAGTCAAACTGAAGATTCAAACCGAAGGTTCACATAGCGGCTAATGCTTGGTTAGCCGCTACATCTACCCAGCCAATATATGGCCAATATCTAGCCAAATTCAGCTATTTTTTATTCCTTTTATTACTTTCATCCAAACGCTTCCGCTTGCCAACCTCGCGTGGGGTTAGCTTGTTTTTTCGCCCTGCGAAAGGATTCTCGCCAGATTTAAACTCAATGCGAATAGGCGTTCCATGCAAGTCCAAGACTTTACGGAAAGTCTTTTCTAGGTAACGAACATAATGATTAGGTACAGAAGCCGTCTGATTACCATGAATCACAACAATAGGTGGATTATGTCCACCTACATGCGCGTAACGTAGCTTGATACGACGACCACCTACCAGCGGTGGCTGATGCGTGCTCACAGCCTCTTCCAGCACTCTAGTTAAGTGATTAGAAGTAAAGCGCTCAGTGGCCGACTTATAAGCTTTATCAACCGAAGAATAAAGATGCCCTACTCCAGTGCCATGCAACGCAGAGATAAAGTGTAAATCAGCAAAGTCAACAAAACGTAAACGACGCTCAAGCTCTGATTTAACCCGATCCTTCTGGTCGTTTTCTAAGCCATCCCACTTGTTAATCGCGACCACCAAGGCTCGCCCAGAATCGATCGCTTGTCCAAGTAAATGTAGATCTTGATCCACGATACCTTCACTAGCGTCCACAACCACAATAACCACATTAGCGTCATCGATAGCTTGTAAAGTTTTGACGATCGAGAATTTTTCAACGGTGAGTTTGATATTTTTACGACGCCTTACTCCGGCAGTATCTATCAGAGTATAAGGTTTGCCGTTACGCTCGTATTCAATATAAATACTGTCTCGCGTAGTACCGGGCTCATCATAAACTACCACTCGCTGCTCACCGAGCAAGCGGTTCACCAAAGTCGATTTACCAACATTTGGGCGGCCAACAATTGCCATTTTGATGCCTTTAGGCGCTTTTTGCAGAGCGGCTAACTCATCCTCTTCAGGGATGTCAGCGAGCACTAACTCCATCAAACTTTTGACGCCGCGCCCCTGAGCGGCTGCGATAGCATTCACCTCTCCGAGGCCAAGCTCATAAAATGGTAATACCGCTATATCGTGATCCCGTCCGTCAATTTTATTGGCAACAATGTGAACATTTTTACCTTTTTGACGTAAGAACTCAGCGATTTGCGTATCAGTACTGGTGAGCCCGTCTTTACAATCCACTATGAACAAAACAACATCAGACTCTTCAATAGCCAATAGCGATTGCTCGGCCATGGCCTCATCGATACCATCTTCTTGGCCGCTAAGGCCACCGGTATCGATTAACATGCAACGTTTACCGGCACACACAGCTTCGCCGTACTTGCGATCTCGTGTTAGGCCAGAAAGGTTTGCCACCAAAGCGTCACGCTTGCCCGTGAGACGGTTAAAAAGCGTGGACTTGCCAACGTTCGGCCTGCCAACAAGTGCAATAATAGGTAACATTAATTTAATCCGCTAATCGATAAGCCGACAAGCGACCTTTATCCCCAAGGATATAAATTGTTTCACCGTCACTCACGATTGGAGAATGAAAGCCTTTCCCTGAGGGTTTAAAACGGTAGGCAAAGCTGCCGTCTTCTTGTGAAAGTAAGTGTAAATACTCGTCTTTGTCTATAACTGCCAAGTAATCGCCTATACGTGCAGGCGCGCCGATACGTCGGT
Source organism: Alteromonadaceae bacterium (assembly GCA_002746115.1). Taxonomy (GTDB): domain Bacteria; phylum Pseudomonadota; class Gammaproteobacteria; order Pseudomonadales; family Cellvibrionaceae. The sequence goes on along the minus strand of NVXL01000005.1, from coordinate 52,350 downwards.
TAWATAGCTGTTCGTTTTCCCAAATCTTATCTCCATTTGCAGCGTTAAACGCGACGACTTTAGATCGCTCAGTACTGACAAATACTTTACCGCGGCTAACAGTAAGATTCTGAAAAGTCGATAGGCTCTTACTCCACAGGGGCTTCCCTTTGCCTTTACTCAGCGCAATGAGATTACCTTGATAGGCGCCAGCGTATACCAAACCACGGCTAATAACTGGCGTGGAATCGATATCAACCATTTTTTCAAGATCAGTCCTGCCTTGCGGACGACTAGCCCGGGCATCCCATTGAAGGGCGCCATCTGAGGCAGAAAAAGATATTATCTGCCCGTTATCAAATGCGCAAATCACTTGCGTCGCAGTCGCAACTGGGCTCGACAAACCGCGAAGCGTCAACACCGGCATGACATGGTCATAACTCCAACGCTCCTTACCGGTCTCGATATCAACCGCTAACACTTTGGCATCAAGCGTTTGCACAACTACGATATCACCATTACTTGCCGGAGCTGAAATAATCTCTCCGTTAGCAAGCGTGAGCCATTTCTGCTCACCCGTCGCCGCATCTAGGGCTACTATTTCGGCGTCATAAGTACCGAAAAAAACATAGCCTGAGTGTGCGCTGACGCCGCCAGCAATCCGCAATTTTGTTTTAATACGCCATTGCAATTTACCGGTATCAGCATCGTAGGCTGAGACTTGGCCTTTTTTATCTGAGGCATAGATTTTGCCGTCAGCAAGTGCAGGTACCATTACTGGGTCACGGCGTTTTATACCTTTACCAGTGTCTGCACTCCAGACACGCTTTAAGCCTGCTGTTGCCTCAAATTTAACCAATTTGGCAACTTTATCTGTCTCATCTTTCTTTTTGTTAGACGAGCATGCCGAAAGTACGGTGCTAGCAATCAACAGCAACATCAACAACCTGATCATCATTAGTTGGCATCCTCAACGGCAACGGCATCAACCTCAATACCATCAACCTCAGTACTTTCAACGTCGGTGCTATCAGCCGTCTCAACAGCTGCGCTATCGGTAACGGTAGCTGCTGTATCACCTTGGCTAGCAGCAAGTACTTTAGCGCCATCTTTTTTCAAAGTGATGATACTGCGACGAGCCTGTTGAGCTGGGATCAAACTATCAATTGCTTCTTGATAAAACATCTCAGCGGCTAAAGCATCGCCTTGCGCTACCAGAATATCTGCGCGAATTTCAGCATAGACTGATTTAAACGCAGTACCGGTATTGGCGTTAACAAGATTAAGCGCGTCACTTAATTTACCTTGAGCCAGCTTCACCCTTGCCAATCGCGCTGTTGCTAAAGCTTTAACCGCTTTATTAGCACCCTTATCAACGACGGCTTGCAAATGTGCTGCAGCGCTGTCGTACGCGTTATCTTCAACATCTAGACGCGCGAGGATCAGTGCGGAGTTATCGGCGTAAAGGCTACCCTCGTAATCAGTTATCACGTCAGCGGCTATTGCACGAACACTGCTCTCTGCAGTATCTGAGAGGGCTTCGCCTGGCGTAACTTCAAGTGCCCCAAGCAACTCTTCGTATCGCGCTGAAGCTTCACTCGCTTTAGCTTGCTGTTGATTTTGCCAAAAACTCCATCCGCCATAGCCTAGGATACAAACAATAACAGGTACAAGGATGTAGTATTGATACTGCTCCCACCATTGCTTAAGCGCTTCGATTTGATCTTCTTCTGTAATATGCTCAGCCACACTAAACTCCTAGACTAAAATTTGAGTAATTTCATTTTGATTTATTGTTTGTTGCGCTTGCTCAGTGCGCAGGTACTTCACAGTCAGCATACCGTCACGAGCTTCGTCTTCCCCTAAAATCAGGGCAAGCTCAGCACCGCTTTTATCGGCCTTTTTCATCTGACTTTTAAAACTGCCGCCCCCACAATGCATTTGTAAACGCAAAGTTGGTAACTTCGAACGCAGATCTTCAGCAAGTACAAAAGCTTCACTTTCAAGCCCTGCCCCTACCAACAAATACACATCAACCACTTGTGCAACTTTTACTGGCACTACATTTAAGGTATCAAGTAACAAGACTAGGCGCTCAATGCCCATGGCAAAGCCAATGGCACTGGTCGGTTTACCGCCAAGCTGAGCTATCAAGCCGTCATAACGGCCTCCGGCACAAACAGTGCCCTGTGAACCGAGCTTGTCGGTAACCCACTCAAAAAACAGTATCACAGTAGTAGTCTAACCCACGTACCAAACGGGGGTTAATTCTGTAGCCGATCCCCAAGGCTTTCAGTGTTTTTTGCAAACCTTCGAAATGTGCCCGTGAGTCATCATCGAGAAAATCAAGTAATTGAGGTGCATCTTTTAACACAACTTGAGTATCAGCGTTTTTACTATCCAAAACCCTCAAAGGGTTAGTTTTTAAACGACGCTGACTGTCTTCATCAAGTTGAGAATGATTACTTTCTAAATAACTGACTAAAGCAGCGCGATAAGTATTGCGTGATTCACTGCTACCTAGGCTATTAATCTGTAGTTCAAGTGCGCCGTCAATACCAAGCTGGCGCCACAAACGCGCGGTCATAATTAATAGCTCAGCATCGATATCTGGCCCCGGCAAGCCGTAGGTTTCAACCCCGATTTGATGGAACTGACGCAAACGCCCTTTTTGAGGCTTTTCATAACGGAACATAGGCCCCGTATACCATAGCTTTTGTACCAAGTTGCCACGATCAAAAAGCAACTTATTTTGCTCACAAGCACGCACGCAACTCGCTGTACCTTCAGGCCTTAACGTTAGGCTCTCGTCATTACGATCATTAAAAGTGTACATTTCTTTTTCAACAATATCGGTCACTTCACCAATACCGCGTTTAAATAGCTCGGTTTTTTCTAGTATCGGAAAGCGAATTTCCCGATAACCGTAGCTTCGCAACAGGTCAGCTACTTGAGATTCCAAGTACTGCCAGGTCGGCGAATCTGACGGTAGTAAATCATTCATACCGCGAATGGATTCAATTTTTTTCAAAGTAATGTTCCAATTCTATTCGTGCGTTGATTAGCCTTTGGCTATCAGTTGTTCATTCAGCTTTTCGATTTGCAGCTCTTTCTTTGCTGCTTTGTCTCTTATCAGCCGTTCAAGTTCATCAACTAAGTTAGTATTTTCAATTTTTTCACTCGGCATGCCATCGACATAGAGCAAGTTGCGAGGTGACCCACCGGCAAGACCAACATCCACCTCTTTCGCTTCACCAGGGCCATTAACAACGCAACCGATCACAGCGACATCTAAGGGCGTGCGAATATCATCCAAACGACTCTCTAACTCATTCATGGTTTGCACCACATCAAAGTTTTGACGAGAGCAGCTGGGGCAGGCAATAAAGTTAATACCTTTGTTACGTATTTTCAGACTTTTAAGGATATCCCAACCAACTTTTACCTCTTCGACAGGATCGGCCGCTAGGGAAATACGAATCGTATCCCCAATGCCATCCATCAATAACATGCCCAGACCTACGGAAGACTTTACAGTCCCAGCGCGCAAACCACCGGCTTCTGTAATCCCTAAATGCAATGGCTGCTCAATTTGTGCCGCTAGCTTGCGATAGGCTGCAACTGCCATGAAAATGCCAGAAGCTTTGACGCTCACTTTAAAGTCTTGAAAATCAAGACGGTCAAGGATATCAATATGACGCAAGGCTGATTCGACAAGCGCGTCGGGTGTAGGCTCGCCGTATTTCTTTTGTAAATCTTTCTCTAATGAGCCAGCATTAACACCGATACGAATCGGGATATTCAGGTCGCGAGCCTTGTCGACCACGGCTATAATACGCTTCTCTCGGCCAATATTGCCCGGATTAATACGTAGACAATCGACACCTAAGTCAGCCACGCGTAGCGCAATACGATAATCAAAATGAATATCGGCAACAAGTGGTACCTCAACTTGCTTACGAATCGCACCAAAAGCTTCGGCAGCATCCATTGACGGAACCGAAACCCTCACGATATCGACGCCCGCATCTTGCATACGCTGGATTTGCGCAACAGTAGCCGCGACATCACAAGTCTCGGTATTGGTCATACTTTGCACCGAAACGGGGGCATCACCACCAACAGGCACATTGCCAACCATAATTTGACGTGATTTGCGTCGCTGAATGGGGGATTGCTCTAACATTTAATGTTTCAAACCTTTCAAATTCTGTGTACGAAGCCCTAGGGCTGCACGGTAAGTTGTAAGAAGCGAGCGGTGCCTTTAGGTACAATATCAACATCTCGACCATTAATGCTGATATTTACAGCCTGCGCATAACCTAGCTGTACATCAAAGGGGGCTTGGCCAAAAAGTTGCAGATTATCCCCTTTCTCTTGCTCACCTGCAAACAAAACACGCCCTGAAGCGCCTTTTACTTGCAACCAGCTTCTTTCTCCGAAATTAAATTGTAACTCTGAGTCTACTACCAGTGCTGTATCGTCTATTTCAACATTAGATGTAATAGCCGAGGTAAGCGCCGGAGGTTCAGTGCCTGTACTGTCACTAATTTGGCTAGTCTCAACTGCGTTTTTAACAAGCCCCCCCCCTTCGGACACGGAGCTTTTAAGTGCTGCTCCGTCATCTAGTGCCGCAGATACCGGCGACTCAGAAACAACTTGTGGCGACGGTTTAAGCAACTCGTTTGCCGCCCCAGCTCGAACCGATACAGGGTCTGATGATGAGGTATCATCCGAACTATCATTTAACAAGACAACGATTACCCAAACGACAACAATAACGACGACGGGCCAAAAGCCAAAAGCCCCTAAACCAAGCTTCTTGTCACTAGAGCTTAAACCCTCGCCGTTAGACGCTGACTTAGAATCTACGTGAGAGTGTGCTGCACCGGTATCGGCGTGATCAATCGGTGACTTTGCTTGGTACACAGCAATATATTCGCTAAGATTCACACCTAATAGCTTTTCATACTTGCGCATATAAGCGACAACAAACAATTCTGCACGAAAACTACTGTAATCGCCTCGTTCAAAAGCCTCAAGCTTGCTCTCGGGGATATTCGTCTGTTTAGAAAAAGCCTCTAAGGAAACCCCCGCCTCTTCGCGCAACTCGCGCAACGGAGGTGAGCCAACCTGTGCTGATGGTCTATCGGCTGTAGATTCTTGCTCTTCATATTTACTCGATTGCGTACTCATAGTTAATTACTGCGCTCTCTTTTTAACCAGATTTTGATATTCGAGGTACTCTTTGGAGTAAGGGTGGAGGTTCTTCAAGGCCAAAACGTAGCTCGCTTCTTTATCTTTATTGCCAAAAATCCGCTCTATACGAATCCCCAGAAGTAAACTGCGGGCTGATTGTCGTGAATTTCGCGAGTAACTATCAAGATTATTTTTAGCTCCTGCATAATTCTCGCGATCGAACAGCATGTGCGCTAATTCTAACGATGCAGGGGCATAATTATTATTAAGACTTAACGCATATTGATAAGATGCCAACGCCCTCTCAGTGTCGCCGGCGCGACCGGCGCAACGACCGATGTTAAACAAGGCTTCATGGCGGCGCTGGTACTTAAAATCTTTCCGAACGCGCTCGAAGTACTCCAAGGCCTCGGGGCAGCGATTACGCTCCAACAAAAAACGACCGTAACTAAACTCGATTCCAGACATGGAAAAAGCCGAGCGCCCTTTAAGTGCGCGTTTAAAGCGCGACTCTGCAGCTTTAAACTCACCGCTGACTTGATGCACCAAAGCCATGCCTTGGTTTGCTTCGGCTGCATTAGGGTCCAACTCCAAAGCCTTACTAAAAGCACGCACAGCATCATCACGTTGACCTTTTTGTAGGTAGGCCATGCCTAATTTAACGTTGGCCTCTACCGCTTTTTGGCGATTAAAAGTCGATGTTTTTTTGCCGCCACTTGAAACGCAAGCAGTGAGAAAAACAAGTAACGCAAAGCTCAAGCATACGTGCCAGCAACTTTTAGTTCGACCCGAATACTGAAACAATCCTGCCATACGCACTAACAGCATAACGTCACCTTCTAATGGACTTTCTAATTATTTTCTACGGGATTAACCTGACGGGAATAGTATCGTTGCTCGCATTGGTAAACGCTTCCATATCAATTTTGTAACGCTCACTCCGCCGTGTTCTATCATTTACTTTACCTGCTAACTGACCACAGGCAGCGTCAATGTCATCTCCTCGGGTAGTGCGTATAGTTGTGGTAAACCCTGCATCGATAAGAATTTGCTGGAAGCGCCGTAAGGCATTATTGCTCACCTTTTTATAATTCGACAAAGAGAATGGATTAAACGGAATCAGATTAATTTTCACCGGCACTTCAGCTAACAACTCCGCCAGCTCGTGGGCATGCTCTGGACGGTCGTTAACGTGATCAATCAAGGTGTACTCAATCGTGATTTTACGGCGCTGATCCGGTAAACCGTCAATGTAGCGCTGAGCGGATGCTAGCAGCATCGCTATCGGATATTTTTTATTGATGGGGACTAGCTGGTTACGCAGCTCATCATTAGGTGCATGCAGAGAAATAGCCAAACAAACATCGGTATATTCGCCAAGGCGGTCAAGTGCTGGCACAACACCAGAGGTACTCAGAGTCACTCGTCGCTTCGATATGCCGTAACAATTGTCATGCATCATCAGGTTCATTGAGGCCACGACATTGTCAAAATTCAACAAAGGTTCCCCCATGCCCATCAACACCACGTTGGTCACTTTTCGAGTCGCGCCCTCTTCGAATTGGCCAAATGATTTAGCGGCTATCCAGACTTGCCCAATAATTTCAGCCGCACTTAGATCACGATTAAAACCCTGCTTTCCGGTGGCGCAAAAACTGCAATCCAAAGAGCAGCCCACCTGCGAAGAGACACATAAAGTGCCCCGTCCCCCTTCGGGAATAAAAACCGTTTCAACCGCGTTACCGCCACTCATGCAAATCAAGAATTTACGCGTGCCGTCAGTGGAGTCCCACTGCTCAAGCACTTTAGGTGGCGTAATTTCAGCGACCTGCGCTAGCTTTTCTCGCAGAACTTTACTGATGTTTGTCATGACTGCAAAATCAACCACTCCAAGCTGATGAACCCACTTAAGTATTTGGGTAGCTCGGAATTTTTTTTCTCCAATGTTTAGGAAAAAATCTTCCAACTCGGCTTGCGTCATTCCTAATAGGTTGACCTTACTAGCGCGTTCAATAGGACTGCTAGAAGCCGGGGTGGAGGTATCCGTCGATTGATCTTGTTGTTGCGAACTCACAGTGTGCTTTGCCTTAACCTTAATCGGTCACTTTAGGTACAATAATTTAAGTGCTTGGCGCTTTCGCCAAGGCGATGAACCCTCGTGCTATCGAGCGCACAACTGAGAGGATTCAAAAAAGTAGCTGATCTCTCGCTCTGCTGAAGCGATGGAGTCTGAACCATGTACCGCATTGAGCGTTATCGTCGAGGCGAAGCGTTTACGTATCGTCCCCTCTGCCGCTTCTTCAAAGTTTGTGCTGCCCATAAGCTCGCGATAAACAGCAATGGCGTTCTCGCCTTCAAGCACTTGCACCATAATCGGACCCGATAACATAAACTCCATTAGCGCATTAAAAAACGGACGATCTTTATGTTCCGCATAGAATTTTTTTGCCTTCTCTTCGTCGAGTTGAACCATCTGAGCGGCAATGATTTTTAAGCCTGCGGCTTCAATACTGGCGTAAATTTCGCCGATAACATTCTTAGCAACAGCATCGGGTTTAACGATGGAGAGCGTGCGCTCAATAGTCATGATGCGGTTTCCTCAATAAAATAGATGAAAAAGTTGGTATAAGTAAAAATTGTTGCGATTATACGTGTAAGCCAAACAAAATAGTATGTTAACAGCTTCTATTCGCGCAACAACACGTGCTTTGTCAAAAGCTAGTGAGCACTTTGCCCTAATAGCTCTATCTAATAAGGTGTTTTTACTACCGCAAACCAAAGTTAGTGCTATTCTTGCCTATAACCCCTAGAGGATAAGGGTAGAGTGAGACTGCTCAAAATGCCGCCATGTGAATTTCTTAAGCGCTTAAAATGCTAAAGTCCATATTGATCGTCGAAGACAGCCCTAGTATGCAGCTGCTATTAAAAACTCAGGTGCAAAGCCTCGGCGTACATAGCATTGCTTGCGCCTCTAACGGGCTTGAAGCTCTTAACAGAATCAAAGATGAGAATCACGATTTCCAAGGTATCATTACGGATCTACACATGCCTCACATGGATGGCATGGAGTTTCTTAATCACCTCGCAGATGCGCGTTTTCGAGGGGGGGTCATTGTGGCGTCCTCTCTTGGGGATCGAGTAATTGAAAGTGCCGTTAATCTAGCGCGAGAGAAGTTTGTACGCTTAGTTGGCTTTCTAAACAAACCAATTGGCATAGATCAGTTATCGCTGATGATTCAACGAATCCATCATATTAATAACGATGACGAGGTTAGTAACGCCTTAAAACCCAGGCAAATTGTCAAGGCTATCGATCAATCTCGTGTCATCCCCTATTATCAACCCAAGTTGGACTGTACTCAAAACACCTTAAAAGGCTTTGAACTACTCTGCCGAATCCAGATGCCGGGTGAAACACAGATGGTCAGCCCTAACCGGTTTATTCCGATGGCGGAACAATCCGGCTTAATCGATGACCTCACCTTTAATTTGTTCGGCACTGCACTGCAAGAGTTCACAGATATACTAAAAGTCGCCGACGATGACACGCTCAAACTATCGCTAAACTTGTCCCCGAATCAACTCTTCAACGCCAAACTGCCAAAAATATTAAGTACCATTTGCCAGCAACACGGCATACCGCACAGCAACATTATATTAGAGGTGACGGAGCGGCAAATATTGAACAGCGACACTCAGATTTCAACGATGGATCGCCTACGTATTCACGGTTTTGGAGTGTCGCTCGACGACTTCGGTACCGGGTTTACCAACATTGGACAACTGCGCTACCAGCCGTTTACTGAAGTCAAACTCGATCAGTGCATGGTCAGCAATATTCGCCAAGATCGTTTAGCTCAAGTCATTCTCAAATCGATGAGCAATATCACCAGAACTCTTGGTATTGATTTAGTGGCGGAGGGTGTCGACAACATTGAAGACTATGAATATATTTCACGCTTTGAGCATGTTCAAATTCAGGGCTATTTACTCAGCCGCCCCAAGCCAAAAGAAGAGTTAATACGGTGGATTCGCGCTTGGCAAGTACAGCAAAAAAACGCTAAGCTGGACTTAAGTTAACTTTCAATTTGTTCAACAGCCCACAAACTTCGACTAAACATAAACAAAACAAAAAGCCCCACGCTCGACAAACTCATCACGTACAAAATCTCGGTCATACTCAGGTAGCGTATAAAATAACCCGTGGTGAGCGCACCTACAGGTGCTGCACCAAATAAAATAAACTGATATATCGACATTAAACGCCCTTTTAACTCCGCTGCACTTAAAGACTGCAAAACCATGCGGCACTGAGCCGCCGAATTACCAGCAACCAAACCCCAACAAAAAACCAGAACATATAAGCCTGTAACGGTAGGCGATTTAGTCAAGGCATAACCAATCACCGCCGTGTAAAGCAAGCTAAACAAAGCCCCCTGCCCCGGATACTGTACCGTAGATTTTCTCAGTAATCCTAAATGGGCAGAGATCATACCAAGCACGAAGACAAACTGTAAACCGCCATACTGTGCACTGGTAAACTGATAGCTCTCAGTCGCCAAAATCGGCATTAACACAATAAATACGCCCATGTGCATATGTCCGTTAAAACCGATTAACACCATCAACTGCCGTAAAGCCGCATGCCCAAACAAAGCCCTAAAACCTGCCGAAAGACTCGCCACATGACTCAGCATCGACGGCGATTGATTGGGCACTGTGTGCCCGAGATGCAAGCCAAAGGTATTCGCTGCACCGAGAAAAGCAATGCCAACCTGAATTAACACAACAGTACTTACGCCCAAAGAATCAGACAAGGCAGCCAAAGCAATGCCACAACTTTGCATGCTGAACTGAATTACACTTGCGAGGGAGATTTTTTTTTGCAAGCTCAAAGCGGCGACATCAGTAACAAGTTTTTCCCGTGCGGGTTGCATCAATCCGTTACCAAAGCCGACCCACAAGGCGTATATCAACAAGGTCTCTAAAGACAAACCACCGCTTATTAACACCCAAGCTAAAAAGCCATAAGCAAGAGTGAGCAAGACCTGGGAAACAAACAATACAGGGAGGGCACCGTACTTATCAACCCAAACACCAGACAATAGCGTTAAACCAATACTCGGTAGCAGTGCCATGGTTTGCACCCAAGCAAATTCGGTCGAAGATAGCGCGAGCGAGTCCACAGACAGCCAAGCGAGCAATACCAGATGCACACCGAGTGCAAGTGAGCTGGCACCATGAGAAAATAGAAAGCGAATTAAAGGCATGACATTATAGACCGAGACAACAATCGCGCCAGTATAGCCGCTTGCAGCACGTGACTAAAGCCCGGCAGCTCGCCCCACCCCAATTTACCACTTAAACTTACGAATGTGACGACGTAAAGCAGGTAATTGCTGAACTTGGTCTTGATACGCCACAGCGTAAAACAGCTTTGTAATTAGACTCAACTCTGCTTGCCACGTTGGATGCTCCAAACCAATCCGTTGTGCAAAGTCCCTAGGGGACTCCCCCGGAGCACGTTCGAATCCACGCTTTTTAAAGCGCGCAATAAATCGTAAATAAAGACGCTGCTCCACCGAGCTGTAACGTGTTCGAGCCGTAATGCTTAGCCACAACAAGTACACGACAATCACCGCGCCACAACCACCAATAAAGAACAAAGCAATTCGCCATGCCTGTAAGCCACCCAACAAACGCTCTAATACATTTACTTGGCGTGCAGTATCGTAACCCAAAACCCAACGCTGCCAGTTGTAATTCAGTGCCTCTATATGTTGCTGAAGACGCGCCATCATCGGTGAAGAAGAGTATGCGCTATCTAACAACGCTCGTTCATCATCGGTTAACGCTTCATCCAAGCCTAACTCGATCCTATCCGGCGATACCGCCGATGTCGGATCAACACGCCGCCAACCTTCATCCGGTAACCAAACTTCCGCCCAAGCATGAGCGTCCGATTGGCGCACGACTAAATAGTTATCAATGGGGTTAAGCTCTCCTCCAAGATACCCCACCACCACTCGCGCAGGAACACCCGCAGCGCGCATCAAGACTACAAAACTGGCAGAAAAATGTTCGCAGAAACCTCGCTGTGTACCAAACAAAAACTGATCCACGCTATGACTACCCAAGGCTGGCGGCTGCAATGTGTAGGTGAATTTTTCGCGGTATAGTGCCAGTGCTTTATTAACGATATGACGATCGTTTAATGCGGTATTAAACACAACTTCTTTACGCCACTCATTCGCTAGGGCAATCGTTTTAGGGTTGAAGTGCTCGGGCAATAATAAATTGCGCCGACGCGCCTCTTTACTCAGCCCGCTCTGCGCGGCCTGGTAATTACGATGGGATATAACGTGGTACTGGGTGCGGCTCATGACCGAATCACGCGCCATAGTTAAATAATCGTCTGCGAAGCCGATTTTTAACTGCTGAGAATACACCTGCCTCGGCGCCATCAAGGTGAATAGCCAGCGTTGATTGTGCGGCTCAAGCAGTACTTGGTATTCGAGCATATCTGGTTCTTTTTGAACATCGAACAACCACGAGCTGGGCGGGACGTGTGAGCTGCTTAGCCTGTGCGACGCAAGGCCTTTGCTATACCGCCATTTACGGCCGTCAAAATCGTCGAATACCAAGGCGCGCCAATATCGTCCGCTTGGCGGTGGGATTTTCGCCACTTCGGCACGACGCGCCTCATCCGTAAGATGTGGCGCCCCAAAAGTCACTCGGAAAGCAACGGCTTTGGAACGACTTAAAGAGCTAAAGTCTCCAGGCGACATCGAATCACTAAAACCGGTGGTAGCGGCACCTTTTTGCAGCGGCACATGCCAAAGTTGCCCCAACCGAGGCAATACCAAAAACAAAATCAGCATAATAGGCATGCTCTGTAGCAACAAGCGGGCGCTGCTCAACAGCTGCATTTTGATTGGCAGATATTGTGTTCTATAAAGAGTATTCCATACAGCTAAATACAGTAAGCACGCACAAATACTATATACAGTAATCGCAAAACTTTGATAAAAAAGAAAATGCGCAGCAATCGCAATAAACCCAATATAGACCACCAACAACACATCTTTTTTAGCCCTTAACTCAACCAGTTTTAAGGTAAACGAGACGACTAAAAAAGCCACCATAGACTCAATACCCAAACTACCGGCAAAGCTTATAAACAAGCCCGTAACACAGACGGCACCCAACACGAAGCGGGTTAAAAACCCAGGGTAAGGCCACGCGCCTCGATATACCTGAACACGCCAGCCCATGGAAAACAACCAAACCAAGGGCAGCCAGCTAGGTAAATGAAAAAACAAGGGGAAAATTGAGATGCCCTGAGCCACAAACAGCCAGATCAGCGTATGGCGGGAGACGCCAGTCTTACTATATTCACGGCTCATAATAACGCTGGGCTCATAGGCTTAAATACGGTTTTAGGCATTAACGAAGGCCTTAGGTTTATTTCAATACACATTAAACTTATCCTTTTTTATCAAACAAGCTTATTGAGCACGTTTATCAAGCACTGTTGTCAAACACACTTATCAAATAAGGCCAACGCTTCTAGTACGGCTTGACGGTGCCCATCGCCTCGGTCGGGCTCGATTTGCGTTCCGGGCATTAACAAACCGTAATTCTCATCTTCGCGGTGATACTCCAAAGCCCAATAACATAAACCGCTCAGACGCTGCTCAACATCCGCAAAAGGCATCCCAGTAAAATCAAGCCAACGCTCGCGCGAGAGGTTTTGGCTAAACTCCTTGGTATACAAGCCCCGCCCACGAGCGTAAGATTTCCACGCAATGTGTTTTGGAGGATCACCTGGCTGATAGCTTTTAAGCGAGCTAAAGTCTTCCCCTCCTCTCATTGGATGCTCGCCGTCGCCCTGATCATCGGTCACGCTGCTATCGGCTAAGTCGCACTTTAAAGGTTGAGGGTAAATAATTGCGCGCGCATCCCAACGCAACCAGGTCCAACAACGAAACAAGCCTAGCGGATAATAACTTTGCAGCAACATTCGACCAGGATGTAACACACCCCGCTCGTCACCATGCATTGGGACTTTTGCCACGGCCTCGCCTTTTGCAGAGAGGCAAACGCGGCACGACTCGAAAGCACTGTATTGCCACCGCAACTCAATATTGTCACACCACAGTTTTTTGCTGTTGCTAATATTAAAATGGAAAAATACCTCTTCGCCAGCAAAGACCGCAGGCGCACCTTTGAAGCGTAGCGAAAGCCCCACTAAGTTACCGTAGGTGTGCAAAATACTGAGCACAAACAAACTAATCAACCAGAAGCCCAAACCCAAAATCAAATTGTTTTGATAGTTCGTCCCTAACAACCAGATAATCGCCGTTAAACCAATAAACAACCAGCCACGCACCGTCGGTAAAATATAAAGGTTGTTATGATTTAGCTTGTGATCGTTGCTTGACTTGGAGCGCCGATCGATGAAGCGAAAAATCATACCTTCGAAAATGTTAGTTATTGCCGCCATGTCGCTACCTTGGGTTTAACACCGTCTAATATTAAGCCGCTTTTACAACATCCACGTGTTCAATAATATGTGCAACCAAGGCATTATCTTGGCTCGCATTGACGTCTTTAGAAAAGGTATGCGCCCCCTTCACCCGGTGAGCAACAACGCAGGGCATCACCATTTGAAGATCCTCTGGCACGACGTGCGTGCGATTATGAATCAAAGCCCAGGCTTTGGCTGCACGTAACAATGCTATCGCACCACGAGGCGACAAACCCCAGGTAAAACTACTGTCTGCACGAGTAAAGTCAACGACTCGTTGTAGGTAATCTAGCAATTGATCCGTGGCTTTAACCTCATTCACCTTGTCTTGAATCGCCTCTAACTGCTCAAGTGTGATGCGAGGCTTGAAGTCTTTAAGCCGAGCACGCGGGTCAACGCCGTTGAACAATTGTCGCTCAGACGCGCGATCAGGATAACCCAGCGAAATGCGCATAAGAAATCGATCCAACTGCGATTCAGGCAAGGGGTAGGTGCCCGCCTGCGTTAAAGGGTTCTGTGTTGCGATGACGAAAAAGGGCTGCGGTAATGCCCGCGTCTCGCCTTCCACCGTCACTTGCCGCTCCTCCATCGCCTCAAGTAGCGCACTCTGTGTTTTAGGCGTGGTGCGATTAATTTCGTCCGCTAACAGCACTTGGGTAAATACGGGGCCAGAATGAAACTCAAAGCGATTGCTTTCACGATCAAAAATGGACACACCCAAGATATCCGCTGGCAAAAGGTCACTCGTAAACTGCACACGCTCGTGGCTCAAGCCCAGCACTTGAGCCAAGCACTGTGACAAAGTGGTTTTCCCCATACCGGGCAAATCTTCTATCAGTAAATGTCCTTTTGCAAAAAGACAGGTCAGCGCCAGCTTTACTTGCTTCTCTTTACCCAGCAAGACCTCACCAACCGCATCAATAATCTCTCTTATCAATTGATTCATATAGAACAACTATCCTCAGTTATACATCGAGCGAAGGAGTAAATCTGCACTCGTTAAGTGTAATACATTGACAGCAAATATAAGTGTGAAACAAAAAAGTAAGTCCACTTGTGATGYATTTAGAATAAATATTAACCTCSYGGSTATTTACTGTATAAGCATACAAYACTRCAATRTTAGCYATGAAACTTTATATAGCGGAAAAACCAAGCCTAGGCCGCGCCATTGCTGAGGCACTTCCCGGCCCACAGCGCAAAGGCGATGGCTACATACAAGCGAGTAACGGTGATGTTGTTAGCTGGTGCATAGGTCAYCTGCTCGAACAAGCCGAGCCTGAAGCCTACGACCCTAGCTATAAAAAATGGCGCTTAGAAGACCTCCCTATTTTGCCGCAAACATGGCAATTAAAARTAAAAAAGCAGACGGCYAAGCAGTTTGGTATTTTAAAAAAATGGATACAACAGGCCGATCAGCTAGTACATGCGGGTGATCCCGACAGAGAGGGGCAACTACTTGTAGATGAGGTCATTCATTACGTCGGTGTCCGCGGTGCGAAACACAACAATATACAACGCTGCTTAATAAACGACTTAAATACTTCTGCCGTCAAACAGGCCTTAGAAAATTTACGCCCGAACCGCGATTTTAGCCCGCTATCTAAATCCGCCCTAGCGCGCTCACGCGCTGACTGGCTCTACGGCATCAACTTAACCCGTGCCTATACTCTGCAAGGGCAACAATCTGGGTTTCAGGGGGTACTGTCGATTGGACGCGTGCAAACGCCGATACTCGGTTTAATCGCACAACGTGACCAGCAAATAGACAACTTTGTCACTAAGGCCTACTTTGAGGTTTTTGCCGTTCTCGACACAAGTAAAAAGCAACGATTCAAAGCTAAATGGCAGCCTAGCGACAGCTGCGCAGCCTACCTTGATGAACAGGGGCGGAGTTTGTCAAAGCCCCTAGCTGAAAATGTCGCCCGGCGTATCAGCGACCAAGAGGCACTGGTCGAGGCTGTCACGCGTAAAAAGAAGTCACCGCCTCCGCCCTTGCCACACGCCTTATCGTCCCTGCAAATCGAGGCGAATAAGGTCTACGGCTACAGTGCACAGCAGGTCTTAGACCTATCTCAAGCTTTATATGAAAGGCATAAACTCATCACTTATCCTCGCTCTGACAGCCGTTACCTCCCGCGAGAACATCACCAACAAGCGCTGAAGGTCGTTGAAAGCCTTAAGCATAATTTGCAACACCTACAAAAATCAACCGACTGTCAAAAAGCCTATTCTGAGCTAAATCTGGACACAAAAAGCAAAGCGTGGAACGACAGCAAGGTCGAAGCCCACCACGCTATTATCCCCACCCAGCGACGCATAAGTAGCCTCAGTGAGCAGGAGAGTAACGTTTACGCCTTAGTTTGCCGACATTACTTAGCGCAGTTTTTGCCTCATCACCTATTTGAAGAAACCCAAGCGAGCATCAGAATTTCCGGTGGCTTGTTTGTCGCCAAGGGCAAAGTGATCTTACAGGCTGGCTGGAAGGTAATGTTCCCTAATCGGCGCGATGATTCATCCAAAAACCAGTCTGACTCAGAGGAATCAGCCGTTCTCCCCCCTCTTAGAAAAGGCCAAACCTTACACTCGCGACAAGCGGAAGTTATCGAGAAAAAAACACAGCCACCAAAAGCGTTTACCGATGCCAGCCTGCTAAGTGCCATGACCGGGATTGCACGTTTTGTCGCTGACGAGCAACTGCGAAAGATACTAAAAGACACCCACGGCCTCGGCACCGAGGCTACGCGAGCCAGTATTATCGAATTATTATTTAACCGTGGTTTTATTACGAGGCAGGCAAAGAATATTCGTACTACAGCGCTAGGCAAAGCCTTTATCGACGCCCTACCCAGCTCACTGACCTTGCCGGATCGCACTGCGCATTGGGAGTATTTGCTGGCAAACATCTGTGAGCGCAAAGCCGAGTACGATACCTTTATGCAGCCCTTGCAAACGGAAATAGGTAACATGATAAGAGAGTCTCGAAAGCAAAACTTGTCATCTGTAAAAGATATGTCTCCAAATGGCAACAAGAGCGCACGATTCAAGAAAAAAGGCGGCAAGCCAGGTTTGAAACGTGCTAGAAAGCCGCGCGCAAAAGTAAGTGCTACAAAGAAGGCTTAGCCGTCGGTCGCAGCCTTTCAATGCGTCCGCCCTCCAAAGAAATTTTTAGCATGTTTTACAACTTTCCGTCGAGCACTTATAAGACCGAGAAGCGACATTTTCTACAAGTGCGGTTTACTACAAGCAGTGCTTTCAGCAAACAGTGTTTTCTATAAAAAGAGTTTTCTGCTGCTTATACTTCTACAATATAGAAAGCCAAACATAAAAACCAAATAGGAAAATTGTTGTGAAATTGAAAATAGCCCTATTACTTATCTTAGCCTGCCCTTATGCATTCGCAGGTCAAAACCTAAAGCTTAATGAGCAGGGCTATTTAGCAATGCCAGGCCTGAATGTGACCTCGTTTAGTGACATCTACCCCGACGGACACCAAACTGGCATCACCATTATCCAGCACGGTATCCGCGTTGCTGCAAACGGTGACTTGCGACTAGAAACATCACCCGGCCAATGGTCACCAGTACCCGCTGGGGGAGAACAAACCATTGATGCGAAAAAGCAGCGAATTTCACAGCGAATGTCTTACCCGGATCCAAAGAAAAACCGTACCGGGTTTAACCCAATTATTTACCCTGATTTTGATTTTTCTTATACCGTCCATGTCTCGCCTATACGGAAAAATCGCTTCAAAATCACGGTCGATTTAGACAAGCCTTTGCCTAAAGAGTGGGAAGGCAAAGTGGGCTTCAATTTTGAGCTATTCCCCGGCGACCTAATGGGCAAGTCTTGGCTGTTTGATAAAACCTCAGGTATTTTCCCAAACCAGCCTAACGGCCCGCTCATAGAAAAAGATGGCGAAATATTAGCCGCACCCTTAGGTTCTGGTCATCGGTTTGTCATTGCGCCGGAAAGTGCCGAGCAACGTATCAAGATCGAATCCAAGAAAAACAAGATCACCCTGTGGGATGGCCGTACCAATCACAACAATGGCTGGTTTATCGTACGCAGTGTCGTGCCCGCCAACACCACCAAAAATGCCATTGAGTGGACGGTTACGCCCAATGTTATTAAAGACTGGCAATACGAGCCCGTCATCCAAGTCTCTCAAGTTGGCTACAGCCCCCAGCAACAAAAAGTCGCCATCATCGAGCAAGACGGCGCCGACACTTCCACAGCCAAAGCAGAACTCTATCGACTCGGCGCCAAAGGATTAAAAAGCGTGCTCAAGGCGCCCGCAGAACATTGGGGTAAGTTTTTACGCTACCAATACCTGACCTTTGATTTTTCTTCGGTCAAAAAACCGGGCATGTACGTCATAAAATATCGTGGTAAAACAACACACGCCTTTGCAATATCAGACAGCGTTTACGAACGCCATGTATGGCAACCTACGCTTGAATACTATCTACCCGTGCAAATGTGCCATATGCGCGTCAACGAAAAGTACCGCGTCTGGCATGACCACTGTCACCATGACGACGCGCTAATGTCGCCAGTGAACCTTAACCACTTCGACGGTTATATTTCCGGCTCCAGCACTTTAAGCCAATACTCTCCGGGTGAGCGTGTACCCAACTTAAACAAAGGCGGTTGGCACGACGCCGGTGACTTTGACCTCAGAGTCGAATCGCAAATAGGCACAGTATGGCTTTTGACCAAAATGGTGGAAGAGTTTGACCTTGACTATGACGCGACCTCGATTGACCAAAAAAACCAAATTGTAGAAATTCATCAGCCAGACGGACACTCTGATGCTTTACAACAGATAGAACATGGCTTGCTCAGTGTCTTAGGCGGGTACAAATCTTTGGGTCGTTTATACCGAGGCATTATCGTACCAACGCTCCGTCAATACGTAATGTTGGGCGACGCGGCTAGCCAGACAGATCAGTTCTATCAAAAAGACGCTTTAAAAGAAGACCAAAAACAAGGGCAATACTCCGGGAAGCAAGATGATCGCTGGGTATTCACAGAAGAAAATCCGGGCCGCGAGCTCCATGTCGCCGCCGGCCTCGCCGCCGCGTCACGAGTGCTTATCAAATACAACCCAAGCTTATCGAAAGATGCCATTGACGCGGCTGAGGCAATATATCTCGCCGCAGTCAACAACAAAAAGATGTTTAATGCAAAGCACCGAAAGCCCCAAGTCTTTGCGTTAACAGAGCTTATCCTTAGCACGGGTGACCAGCGCTACGTAAAAGAGCTTCTCGCACTTGAGCAATATATCAGCAAGAACATCGACAAAACTGGCTGGGCTGTCGGTAATGTGATTCATAAGATCAAAGACAAACAGTTTATCAATACCTTGTCTTCGTCGGTCGACTCTTACCAGAAAAAATTAAAAGCAGAAGCGAAAGAATCCCCCTTTGGCGTGCCTTACAAGCCCAACATCTGGGGGGCAGGATGGTCGATTCAACGCTTTGGCGTGCAGCAATATTTTTTCAACAAAGGCTGGCCAGAACATACCGGACATGACTTCACAGTCAATGCGCTTAATTTTGTTTTGGGGGTACACCCTGGCAGCAACACCATGTCCTTTGCTTCTGGCGTTGGCTCCACTTCCGCATTGGTCGCCTACGGCGTTAATCGGGCGGACTGGTCGCATATTCCAGGTGGGGTTATTTCTGGAACAGCACTAATACGCCCGGACTTACCTGAGCTTAAGATATGGCCTTTCTTTTGGCAACAAACGGAGTATGTGATGGGCGGCGGTGCAACAAACTTTATGTTTTTAGGTTTGGCAGCACAGCATCTTTATCATCAAAAGGATGACAGGTAGTAATAAGGTATTTCGTAAGAAGGTACTTAACAAGAAGGCCCGTAGGGGTAAGGTCATAGCCCTAAGCACTAACAAAATCCACGAGTTGTCCGCTTGGGGTTTAAAATTAAATCAGGGTTGAAAGCGTTTAAGCCGGGCGACTTTGCTTAATTACGTCCCCGAGCCCTGCATAGGAATTGGCACCTAAGCGCGATAATACTTGCATCTTATTCGGGTCAATGACTAAACGCCCCTTGGCATCCTGACTGGCAAGCTCTGGATCGATATAGACTTTTTCTATCTCGCAAAAAATAAGCCCCTGCTTTTGTGGGCCAATTTCTTCAATCGAATAACACCTCGTCAGCATTGCGATACTGGCGTTTTGCAAACGAGGCAAAGGCCAACCTGACTCCTGTGTTAACGGCAGGTTGTGCAAGCTTACTTCGGACTCCCCGTGAGGTAGACTGGCTGCACTAGCACTGACCGCATCTAGATCTTCTAGTTTGGGGATGTGAATAACACTATGACTTCGCTCAGCAATATTACGTCGTGTATCTTTTCTCTCACCGTTGGGCTTTTTACCTATGGATAACATGACCAAGGGTGGATCGCTTGAAATCGCATTAAAATACGAGAACGGTGCGAGATTAACACTATCATCGCCATTATCACTTAATACCCAAGCTATTGGGCGTGGCACAATGGCCTGAGTCATTAAGTGATATATTTGGCTGGGCTCAAGCGTCGTTAAGTCAACAATCACTCGCTACACCCTAATTGACTGAGACCTCGATCGAGGTCCAGCTTGATATCTTCAATATCCTCCAAGCCAACCGCAATACGAATTAGGTTATCGGTAATACCAGCTTGGATTTTATCTTCAGGGCTCAAACGGCCATGCGTCGTAGTAGCAGGATGAACAATTGTTGTTTTAGCATCTCCTAGATTCGCTGTTACTGAGAGAATCCGAGTTTGATCAATCACTTGCCAAGCTTGCTCACGCCCGCCTTTAACACGGAAAGATAAAACACCACCAAAAGCGACTTGTTGTTTTTTCGCTAACTCATGACCGTCATGGTCGGGCAAACCCGCGTAAAAAACTTTCTCGACCTCGGGGCGTGCATCTAACCATTCAGCAAGCGCCATCGCGCTTTCCGAATGCGCCATCATGCGGATACGTAAAGTCTCTAAGCCTTTCAAAAACACCCAGGCATTAAAGGGGCTCATTGTCGGGCCGCAGGTACGAATAAACGCTAACACTTCGGTCATGGTTTCTTGAGAGCCAACCACCGCACCGCCAAGGCATCGCCCTTGACCATCGATATACTTGGTCGCCGAGTGAATTACAATATCAGCGCCTAAGGCTAATGGCTTTTGCAGCGCAGGCGTACATAAGCAATTATCGACTACCAACAAACAATCATTGGCTTTTGATATGACTGACAGGCGTTCAATATCCACGACTTGGCACAGAGGGTTGGATGGCGTTTCAAGAAAGAGCAAGCGGGTGCGTGGAATAATCGCCGCTTCCCAAGCTTCATAATCAGCCAAATTCACGTGTGTAACTTTAACGCCAAACTTTTCAAGGTATTTAGTAAACAGCACGGTAGTGGTGCCAAACACACTGCGCGAGCAAACCACGTGGTCACCTAAAGACAACAAGGCCATACAGGTAGACAATATAGCTGCCATGCCAGAGGCTGTCGCCACTCCAGCTTCAGCCCCCTCCATCGCCGCAATTCGCTGCTCGAAAGTGCGAACGGTTGGGTTTGTATAGCGTGAGTAGACGTTGCCAGGCTCATCACCGCCGAAGCGCGCTGCTGCTTGCGCAGCAGAATCGAATACGTAACTCGAAGTGGTAAATATCGGCTCGCCGTGCTCCCCCTCGTGAGTACGTACCTGGCCTGCACGTACGGCTAGGGTATCAAACTGTGCGCCCGCCAACGGGTCGGCGGTAGCATCATCAGTATTGTTTTTTGACTCAGTCATAAGCTGCAAGGATTCCTTAACACTTAAACATGTTATCTATGGGCTTAAAATACACGCCCTATTCAGCATTACTCAGTATTATTCGCCGTTGCTGATACCAATCATAGAACTACTGCTTTCTGACAAAGCTTTATCTCGCGCAATTTTGACCGCGTCATTTCGCTCAGCTTCGAGTCGCGTAAGATAAGCATCGTCGACATCGCCGGTAACATAATTGCCATCAAACACGGCACAATCAAATCGGGGGATATCGGGATTCCCTTCTTGAGAGGCTGCGATTAGATCCTTAAGGTCTTGGTAGATTAACCAGTCAGCACCAATCGCTTCACAGACTTCAGACTCGGTTCGGCCGTGCGCGATAAGCTCTTGCTTGGAGGGCATATCAATGCCGTAAACATTCGGGTATTTCACGGCAGGTGCGGCAGAGGCAAAATAAACCTTGGCAGCTCCAGCATCACGTGCCATCTGAATGATTTGTTGGCAGGTAGTACCACGCACAATGGAATCGTCGACTAAAAGCACCACTTTACCGCGAAACTCCAAGTCGATAACGTTGAGCTTTTGGCGAACTGATTTTTTACGCTGCTGTTGCCCAGGCATAATAAAAGTACGACCGATGTAGCGGTTTTTAACTAGACCTTCACGGAATTTAACGCCTAAGTTTTGAGCAACGGCTTGGCCTGCTACACGGCTACTATCGGGAATAGGCACCACCACATCAATGTCGTGATTAGGCCGTTCACGTAAGATTTTTTCAGCTAGTTTTTCACCTTGGCGTAGGCGCGCCTTATAAACAGATACACCATCCATAATCGAATCAGGACGTGCAAAATACACGTGCTCAAAAATACACGGGCTTAATTCTTGTTGTTCTGCGCATTGCTGAAAGTGCAACTCACCATCACGGGTAATGTATACCGCTTCGCCTGGAGCGACATCACGGATCATTTTAAACCCTAGCACGTCGAGCGCAACGCTTTCAGAGGCGATCATATATTCTTCGCCTTTCTCGGTCATACGGCTTCCATAAACCAAAGGTCTTAAGCCGTGCGAATCACGAAACGCGACCAATCCATAATTGGTAATCATTGCAATCGCGGCAAAGCCACCAGAGCAACGACGATACACACCTTCAAGCGCTTTAAAAATATCGCTGGGGGCTGGTACCATTTTACCTTGGCGCTGTAATTCGTGGGCAAACACGTTGAGTAGCACTTCAGAATCTGAATCGGTATTAAGGTGGCGTAAGTCTTCTTGGTATAACTCTTTGGTGAGCTGCGCCGTATTGGTTAAGTTACCGTTGTGTGCCAAGGCCACTCCGTACGGCGAATTCACGTAAAACGGCTGAGCTAAAGCGGGTCCTGTGCTACCGGAGGTTGGGTAGCGAACATGACCAATCCCCATATGTCCGCGTAGGCGTTGCATGTGTCGTGAGCGAAAGACATCTTTAACGAGCCCTAACGCTTTTTGTTGCGCGAGCTTGCCCTCATTGCAGGTCATTATACCGGCGGCGTCTTGGCCGCGATGTTGAAGCACGGTAAGCGCATCATAAAGCGATAAGTTAACGTCGCGTTTGCCAACGATTCCTACAAGTCCACACATAAATTTCTTCTCAAACAGTGTTGTTGAAACCACAGCGCATTAAGCACGATGTGGTGCGATAAGATCTAGATCACCAAAAAAACGCTAACCAATCAGCGCTGAAACCAAATGCATAAATTCTTTACCGGCAGCACGTGCCCACTCGTCAAACTGCATCAGCTGAGGAATGAGCACTGATTGTTGCCACCAAGGGTCTTTATCAATGGCTATTACCGACGGCACCAATAGAAGGACGGCCATAACTATAATGAAGCCACGTACAAAACCAAAAATCATACCAAAGAGCCGGTCTGTTCCCGACAGCCCAGTCATTCGCACTAATTCACCAATGAGATAATTCACCATCGCACCCACGATGAGCGTGGCTGCAAATAGTATGGCAAATGCCGCCATATCGCGCACCGAAGGCGTTGCAATATAATCTACTATTAATAACGAGAGATGGTCACGAAAGGTCATAGCCACGAAAAACGCGAACAGCCAATTTGCCATCGATAGCGCTTCTTTTACAAAGCCTCGCTTTAAGCTTATTAGGCTTGAGACTAGCAAGATGGCAATTATTGCCCAATCCGCCCAGTTCATTGTTTGATTATCTCGCTGCTATAAAAGCGCGATTCTAACAGAGCATAGCCCCTTTGCGCAGTAAGCATTTAAGATGCCGTCAGAATATCCCCGCTTTAGAACACAAACGCACAGCTTCTTACTGGCTTTAGATGAACTACACTTGGTATATCAAACTGATATGCATGCTGGCCTCATGAAGCAAATCGACATTATAAAAACTTACACCCAAAAGCATTGCCTGATAGTCGAAGACGAGCCCGATACGCGGACTCAACTTAAACGAATCATGAATGATTTCGGCTGCCCAGAAGTCGACACCGCTGGCGGCGCGGAAGAAGCCATTGAATTATGCGAGCGCAAACAATACGACATGGTGCTAAGCGATTACAATCTAGGCAAAGGCAAAAACGGCCAACAGCTATTAGAGGAGCTACGTTACCATCACCACCTACCTCGCACCTCTTTATTTATAATGACAACGGCTGAGAGCTCCAGCCGCTACGTATTGCACGCATTAGAATATCAACCTGATGAATACCTCAGTAAACCGCTAAACCGGGAAACATTACGTAAGCGCCTCGACCAAGCTCTGCTCAAAAATGAAGCGCTCCAACCAACCCTAAAGGCGCTCGAAAACAACAAGCTCAAATCGGCTATGGCCGCATGTATGGATGCACTTACCGAGCACCCACGCTTTAGCCACGACATAAAAAAAGTATTAGGTGAACTACTCCATCAATGCAAGCTACACGACGACGCAGCGGCACTTTATCAGAACTACCCGAATAATAAGCGCCCGCTATGGGCACAGATTGGACTGGCACGAGCTTGGTACGAATTAAAACAACTCAGCAAAGCTGAACAGTTACTCAAACAAGTTACCAAAGAGAACAGCCTTTGCCTTGACGCTATTGAGTTACTGGCAAAAGTATACGAAGCCCTTAACAAACCGCAGAAGGCGCAAGTGATGTTAGAGCAAGCGGTGAAACTTTCGCCTATGTCAGCCGTTTTACAAAGGGAGATGGGGCGATTAAGCGAGCTAAATGGCGATACCAACGCTTCCGTTCTGGCCTACCGAGCCGCGGTAAAAAACGCTAAAAACTCCTGCCATGAGAACCCTGAAGATTACACCAACCTTACCCGGAGCCTAAGTAAACTAATGTCCTGCGGGAGTCAGGCAAATAGTGAAAAAGTCGGCGCTGAGGCCTTAGAGACGTTAAAATCACTCGATAAAAAATACGGACGACGCCCTGTTGTGAAGCTCCACAGTAAATTGCTGGAAGCTGAAATACATGAAAACAGAGGGCAAAATGAAACTGCTCAACGAGCCCTACAAGAGGCGGTAAATCAGCAAGCAGCGCTCAAACTTACGACCATCGATGGCACCTCAACGCAGCTGTGCGTCGACTGCGCTAAATCCCTCATGCGCCACGGTCAGTACGACGGAGGCGAAAAAATGCTGCAACAAGTGGCCAACACGGATCGAGGCCCAGGTTTCACTATCAAGATAGATAAACTGCTACGTGAACCGCTAACCACGGGGGGTGTTAAACTCGCCGCTAAGCTTAATAAAAAAGGTATCGAGCTATACCAAGCAGATAAGGCTCAGGAGGCAGTCAATGCCTTTGAGATGGTGTTACACGAGCTCCCCAACCATATCGGTCTGAACCTAAATCTAATCCAGTCCATCATAAGTAAAAACAAAGAGAAGCCTGCAAACCCAAAAGAAATCGCGCAGATGCGAGAGGGTTTTAAGCGCATAGGGAACCTAAATCAAGATTCTTCCTATCACAAACGGTATACTTACCTGCAAAAGCAATATAACAAGATAAGCACAAGCAGTTAAGGTACCCCTCTGATCAACAGCATCCGTATATTTGCGCAGACGCATTTGCAGCATTACGCATTTCCAATTGCCTATCTGGGTTTACTAGGCCTATATTTCGCCCTGTTCTACCAAGAGTTTTGGCAAGCTTGGAGCTACCCTAAGCTCTTGATCGCACCGATCATGTCGCTCGGCTCCTTTGTGGCTGGCGCTACATTTTTAGGCGGCGGCGCGGTCGCGTTTCCGGCGCTCACCAAAATATTAGGTAGCGACCCCGCCACGGCAAAGACCTTCTCTCTTGCCATCCAAAGTATCGGTATGACTTCGGCAGCATTTTTTATTGCATTTCGTCTACGCTTAGCCATTCCTTGGCTGTTCATCCTTTGGTATCTACTTGGCAGTATTACTGGTCTGTTTTTCTGCCTTTGGACACTCGAAGGCACCCTATCCGCTACTGATACTCGCATCGGCTTTACACTTTTCATCATTTGCTTTTTTGCCATGTATTTATGGACTTACAAAAGCGAGCATTACGACGAAGCCGAACACGGGAGACTCACTAAGGCGTTCTACCGCAACGTTAAGACACTTCAATTAGTCGTTATTTGCGGGTTTATTGGCGGGCTTGTTTCTGGCCTGATAGGCTCTGGGGCAGACCTAATTGCGTTTTGTTTGCTGGCTTTGTTTTTTCGGGTAGACATTAAAACTGCCACACAGATTTCTGTGATTATCATGGCCATAACATCTGTATTTGGCTTTGCCTTTCAAGGCTTAATTCAGCAAAATATTGCACCGCAAGTTTGGCAACTTTGGTATATCGCCGCCCCTGTCGTTTTAATTGGTGCGCCGCTAGGCGCCCTATTTTGTTCACGCATCAGCGCATCAGGCTTGTTGATATTTATAGTTTGTAKTGTTGCCTGTGAAGTTGTGAGCACAACTTTGTTGATTTCAATAGAGCCCGAGCGTATCAAAGTCTATGTGGTCGCCGTATTTGCATTATTGTTTGCGCTTAAACAACTGCACCGTTTCTCGCCCTACCATCAGACGAACCTCAGCACCGAGTGATTTCACATAAACTCAGTTAAGTCCGTTTCAGGGCTTAAAGCGCAACAGCATCGTGCTGACCTTATGTCGTTTCTCAATTACTTTCTTCTGCTTAATCAGGCTGCTTTTACTCATACTAGGACCCACATACAGCCTCGTCATATTACCCCTTTCGGTATCGACCCCCTTCACGAACGCTTTATACCCCTCTCCAATAAGTTTATCGCGCATGCCCTTCGCATGGGACGAGTAGCGGTAGCTCGCCACTTGTAAAACCCAGCTTACTGGCAGGCCTTTTTCAGTAACTGAAATCGCTTTAGGTCGTAAATCCTGAACTTTTTTCTCGTCAGGTAAATACCTCTGCTTGTCTGGGATGTACATTTCTTTCGCAGACTTGACTGGTGCTTTGAGCGGCTCAACAGGAGTGATCTCGACGCTTCGCAATTCAACAGCATCCATTATCGGGATTTGCGTGGTTCTATCGACCGGCTCAATACCTTCGTTATCGAACAACATCGGTATAAAAATAACCGCCAAGGCCAATAATACCAATGCACCAATGAGCCGTTGCTTTAATCCGTCATCCACTAGATATCTCCAGATAGTTCATCTTTTTTAAGCGCATAGCGGTAGCCAGCTTCAACAGTTAAAAATGAGCCGAAAACTAACACGCATGGGCGCATATTGGGGGGGGCTTGCCGTGATTTCCAGGTATAAAATGCCGTATCTAAGGCCTTTTCTGGCTCACGCTCGCAAATAATACAGTCAGCGTTAACACCCAAGCTTAATAAAACTACTTTTAACGTTTGAACACTCGCACTACGAGGATTTTCAGCGAACTCGGTAAGCACCCAAACTTGAATGTGGTCAAGCATCGGCGCTAAGGTCTCAGGCAATGCTTTATCTTTCATCATACCAACAACAGCAAGGTCACATACAACGGCTTCTTCCGAAATTCTTTTAGCTAACATCTTGGTCGCGGCAGGATTATGCGCTACGTCTACAAGTAAACCACAAGGTCGCGCAGCGGCAACCAACTGATGGAACCTTCCTGGTAGGTGTATCGACGATAACAAATCAATCACAGCCGACTCATCTAAGGGATCAGCAATAAGCACAGCCACTTGCATCGCCGCTGCAACGCTTGGCAAAGGTAAATTTGGTCTTGGCAGGCTAGTGTAGGTTTTTGCAGTTGTTCTCACCTTGAGTTCGCTCCCACTGTAACGATAATCAAAGGCCTCGCCTATTTGATAGCTTTGTACCTGTAATCCTCGCGCACAAGTTTGCAAGCTCATGGGTGGCTCAGGCTCAGCGCAAACAAAGGTGACGCCTTGGCGCAAAATACCGGCTTTCTCTCTCGCAATTTCCTCGCGAGTATCACCTAGCCACTCCTGATGATCCAAATCTATCGAGGTGATCACCGAGATGTCGGGGTTAATAATATTGACCGCATCGAGCCTTCCGCCCAAACCTACCTCTAAGAGATACACATCTAAATCTGAGTGCGCAAAAACAAACAAGGCTGCCAAAGCCGAGAATTCAAAGTAGGTTAACGAGACATCGCCTCGGGCGCGGTCTATTTGATCAAAAGCGTTGCAAATCACGGCTTCGCTAGCCATTTCGCCATCCACACGAATACGTTCACAGTAATCGAGAATATGAGGCGAAGTATAAACGCCCACCCGAAAAGGTTTAACGCGACTTGGGTGGCGTAACAAGGCATCCAAACAGGCAATACAAGAGCCTTTGCCGTTGGTACCTGCAACAGTAATCACTTTGGCTGAAGGCTTCAACAAATCCATTCGTTCGGCAATTTGGCGAATCCGCTCAAGACCAAGATCTATCTCGGCATGGTGTAGCGTGTGCATCCATGTTAGCCAATCATTCAGCTTTTGATAACGTGGTGTCATGCGTGCTTGACCGTAGTAATTGATTGAATCGTCGTTGGCTTAGATAGCCCCTAGTTTATAGCTGTTGGCTAAATTTCTCGATCTCAACTGGCTTTCGCATTGGCAATAAAAGCACGCAGCTTGGCACTGTCTTTAATCCGCTTTTCAGCCTCCACCCCACCGCTCACGTCAACAGCATAAGGCTTGGCAACACGTATACCTTCTGCCACGTTATCCGCGTGCAGACCTCCAGCCAAAATTATAGGCTTCGCTGTATTTTGCGGAACACTATGCCAATTGAACGCCTCCCCTGTACCGCCAGGAATACCCTTAACGTAGGTATCAAGTAAAATGCCGCTACTCGACTCAAAGGCGGTAATTTCAGCCTCAAGGTCGACACCAGGGCGCATTCGAATCGCCTTGATGTAAGGGCGTTGAAACTGGCGACAGATTTTTTCATTCTCGTCACCATGAAACTGCAATAAGTTTACCGGCACCTTGTTGAGTACTTTATCCAGCTCTCTGAACACCATATTCACCGTAAGTGCCACTACAGTGGTAAATGGGCCTGCTGCATCCGCAATTTCTCGCGCTAAGCCAAGATCAGTCACATGGCGTGGGCTCGGCTCATAAAATACCATTCCGATGGCGTCAGCCCCGAGAGCCGCAGCAAGTTCAGCATCTTCTGGGCGAGTGATACCGCAGATTTTAATACGTGTGGAAGGCATAAGTTCAACCGCCGAATTAAGCACTGGTCAAGCCGGTGCAGTAAAGTTAATTGGCGCGATGGTAGCAGAATAGCGTTGCTTTGTGATCACCTAGGGAGACTAATCTATTGCCGCGCTACGCTTTCTCAACAATAAACCGACGCCGCTTGATGTAGGGTATTTGTATGACCAAAGTGGCCTTGAGCGTAGCTGGATAAGGTCTAATTCATATCGCCAATAAACAAAGGCCCGAGCGGAAGTTTGGGTAACTCAAAACTCTCAGGGTACACAGCTTTCACCAAGTAAAGCCCATCCGGCTTTGCCGTTGCGGCGGCACTAGTACGATCCTCTGTCAGCAGAACCTCTTTGGCCCAGCTAGGTGGCTGTGCACCACGCCCTATTTCAAAGAGCACACCCATAATATTTCGAACCATATGATGTAAGAAAGCGTTCGCTTGTATTTGCATTACAATAAATGCCCCATGCTTATAAATTTGCAAAACCTCGACAGTGCGTATGGGGTTTGGAGCCTGGCATTTTACGGCGCGATAAGCGTTAAAATTGTGTTTGCCAATGAGGTATTTACCAGCCGTCTGCATAGCCTCCAAGTCAGGAGCTTTAGTGAGCCAAGTCACTTGATTACCTAAGCAGGCGGGGCGCACCTTGCTCACGATCGAGACATAGCGATAAATACGAGAAGTCGCACAAAAACGAGCATGAAAATGCTGAGTGACAGGCTTTGCCCAGTGAACCCGGATATCGTCCGGTAAATTTGTATTCACCCCCCGTACCCAAGCACTATCTTGACGGGCGGATAAGGTATCAAAATGCAGCACTTGTTCACTGGCGTGAACACCTGCATCGGTGCGACCAGCACAGACAACGGTGATGGCTTCATTAGCGACTTTGCTTAATGCCTTTTCGATATACGCTTGAACCGTGCTAGTCGCTGTAATCTGCCTCTGAAAGCCGTGAAACGCATCACCATTATATTCAATCCCAATTGCAATGCGATGCATCCCATCAGGGAATACCATTCCAGCTTTAAGCTCACAGTTACGTTTATACACAGTCTTTCTATCTTTCAAATAAAACTTTACGGCTTAGGTAGCCGTAAAGTAATTCAGTTTGTACATTTTTAAATCGTAGGGTTTAGGGACGATTAAATTTCAATGCGCGTTAGGAGGGCTTTTGCATCAGACTGTTGCTTTTCATCACCTTCATTAACAACCTCATGGATAATCTCTTTAGCGCCATCAATATCACCCATGTCGATATACGCACGTGCCAAATCGAGCTTAGTGGCAATCTCGTCACTATCACTGAGGAAGTCAAGATCCAAGTCATCACCATCTTCAGGATCGATCTCAGGAAGCTCAAATTCAAAATTACTTGCGCTACTTGGCTCTTCCTCAAGAGGCGCGGCAACAATATCACTTAGCTCTGTAATCGCATCAGGCGAAGGTTGCTCTTCCAATTCACCCAGCTCATCTAAACTGGCAACATCATCACCACCTAATACAGGAAGTGAATCATCGTCTAAATCGATATCAGCAATGTCATCCAAGCTCGGAATACTGTCATCTGAGCCATCACCTAAGGTGTCGCCAATGCTATCAAGACCATCAAGGTCATCAAGTGCACTTTCCAATTCACCTAAATCAACACTGCTATCGAATTCTAAAATATCGTCTTTATCAAGATCGATAAGATCATCGCTAGACGCTGCCTGCTCTTTAGCTACAGTAGCGCCTAAATCTTTGCCCTCAAGCTCAGTAATATCGAGACTTTCAAGCTCAGAATCAAGATCGTCACCTGCCGGTGCCTTATCAAGATCAACAAGGTCGGCATCGAATTCAGTATCGTTAAGCTGATCACCTAAGCTTTCAAGCTCCTCAAGGCCTTCGAGATCAAAGTCCTCTTCTAGGTCACTCTCATTAGAGTCGCCCTTAGCCGATAAATCACCTTCAACCAAGACCTCGTCGAGTGATTCAAGGTAATCATCCAAATTTGTATCGATGCTGATTTCATCGTCAAGGTCACCTGCCGCGTTTGATACTTCGACGTCGTCACCGGAAGATACGACATCGCTAAGCGATAGCTCATCATCAAGGTCAATGTCACTTTGTTCTTCTTCAGGAGCGGCACCTAAATCACTTAAAGGCTCATCTAGCTCAGCAAGTAAATCACTATCAAGATCGCTTAGGTCACCATCAAGATCGTCTAGAGAGAGTTCATTATCGTCGTCAATCGCTGGCGCGTCATCCAAACCAAGGCCTGCTAACTCATTATCTAAGTCGCCAAGCCCACCTTCTAGATCAAGGCTCCCGAGATCCAAATCATCTAAACTTGCATCCTCGTCCAAATCATTCAAGTTCGAGTCAGGTTTTGCATCCCCACCAAGGTCTTCACTTTTAAGCCCGGTTTCAGGAGACTCCGTCAACCCAAGCTCACTATCAAACTCATCTAAAGAGAGCTCGCCATCAAGATCGATATCTAAAGAAAGCTCATCATCAAGTGACAGATCATCAGATGCGCTATCGTCGCCAATTTTGGGAAGCTCCAACTCCTCGTCAAGACTAAAGTCATCAGATAGATCTAAGTTTATTTTATCATCAGGTGCATCGTCCTGCTCAAGCGCTGCACCTAAATCGATTTCTAAGTTATCGGGCAGTTCGAAATCGTCATCTAAAGAAAGGTCATCACCTTCAGCGGAATCGGGCAACTCTAGGTCCAAGTTATCCATATCCAACGAAAGCTCATCGCTTTCGTTACCCAAACTCAACGCCTCGGCATCATTAGAATCGACCTCCAATGCCAGCTCTTGACCGGCGGAATCGTCCAAATCAGAAAGCAGTTGTTCATCGTCAGAGGACAGATCGGAGCGGCTGTCATCTAAACCTAAATCAAGATCGAGAGATATCTCTTCTTGTTCCGCACTGCTAGCAGATGAGCCCACTTCAAGGTCGTTGACTTCATCGCTCAAAAGCCCTTCATCTAAGCTTATATCCCCGAAATCCAATTCCGTCTCAAGGTTAGCGGAATCATCTCCAGCACCATCAAAACCGTCAATCTCTAGATCGAGGGAAAGGCTATCATCCTGAGAGGACAAACCATCGGTATCTTCAGCAATCATTTCTGGCGTTAACGGGGTTAACGGAGCTTTTTTGGGTGCGAATGCTGTTACGTCACTAACATCAAACCCTTGAGCATCGAACGTTCCGGCATCCGAAATATTAGCGCGTAGTTGCGAAGCTCGCTCTATGGTATCTGGAGACGCAAACGCTTGCAGTTTGGCATAGTGCGGATCAAACTTGTCCGTATCTTGTATGTTTGAATAAACTTCCAGAAGCTTCAATCGCACACTTTCATCATGAATGTCATTTTTCAGTGCATTCTCTAGCATCTCTTCAGCTTGATCATATTTGCTATAAGCAATATATATATCCGCCTCGGCAACCACGTCCTCTGTTTGAGGTTGTGAGCCAGCAGGTTCTTCAACAGACTGCTCTTCTGCTGCTAAAGCTTCTTCGCTATCATCTATTGGTAATTCGCCGTCTAGCCCCAAACCCAAATCAGCTTCGGCATCCAGATCTACATCATTTACATCATTTACATCATCTACATCATCTACATCATCTTCGGGACTGCCGTGCCCATCACCAAGGCCGCCGTCGTCATCACCAAGATCAATGGATTGATCAGCCAGCATTTGTTCAAATTCATCATCTTCATCCGACTTTTTACGCATAAAAAATAAGCCGCCGACCACTGCAGCGATTAATACGCCAAGACCCGCAACCACAAACAGTAAATTTTCCATCAGCATATCGACAATGCTTGGTTCTTTTACTACCGGCTTTTTAACCACACGGTTACGTTTGTCGCTAGCCTTTTTAGCCGGTTTTTCAACCGTTTGGGGAGTCGCTGTCGCTTTAGGCCTTGCTTTAGCAAGAGATTCATCGCTAGCGCTTAAATCATCAGTTTGAGTGACTTCAGCAAGGTCACCGCTAGTAACGTCGGTGCTAGGATCAGCACTTTCGTCAGCACCGGCAAGATCACTTGAGTCGTCCAATATCCCATCACTAAGCACCCCGCCATTTAAAGGATCACGCTTCTTTTCTTCGCGCGGAATACTCCCTTCAACAACATCATCGGCTTCAGCTTGCAGGGCAAGCTCATCAAGTGCTTTTTGCTTTTCTTCGGCGTTTTTTACTGCTGCCAATTCCATTGCTCGTAGATTGTCATCGCTGAGTTCAATCATACGCTTCATGGTACTGATTTGCTCTTCAAGAGATTTTACTTGTTCTCGAAGCTCTGCATTGTCTCGTGAAGATTTATCCAACTGCTCATTGGTAATGGCCAGTTCGTTTTCTAACCCTTCGGCACCGGCATCATTACCTGAGCCACCACTACGACCACTCTCGCTATTACTTGTATCAGTCGCAGAGGCAAGCTTTACACGACCACTTTTCCCCGTAGCCGTATCGCGACGAGAGTCATAAGCCCGACTACCCTCTAACTGGGCGCCTTCGCCATCTTCAGTGGGCGCACTCTCGGCGTAGGAATCTTGTTCGCGAAAGCTGCTCATCGCCTCCGCATCAGGCAAACGTAAAACTTGGCCGCGCTTGAGCAAATTAATATTATTGTTGATAAATGCGTCTGGGTTAGCTTGCTGAATAGCTAACATTGCATTGCGAATAGATACGGAACGATCTGGGCGAATATCGACGGCGATATCCCATAAAGTATCATTTGCTTCGACTAAATAAGTATCACCCGCGACGGCTTGCGTTTTGGCTGCGCGCGGGCGAGAAGATGGACGGCTTGAGCTCGGACGAGAACTGCTAGAACGACGAGTAGCGGTTTGCGGTGCAGGCCTATTACTTGGATTCGACGGAGTGTTTGATCGAGAATTAGTTGCTTGCACAGGCCGAGATGGCTCGTCTGAAAAGACGGGCAAGTCGAGTAAGACTGTATATTCTCGAAAAATACGACCGGTCGGCCATTGCACTTCAAGTAAAAAGTTAAGAAAAGGCTCTTTCACTAACTTTCGAGAGCTGACACGTAAAACCGGTCCGCCACTGGCCTCAAGGTCAACTTTAAAACGCAAGTCTGATAAAAAATAGGTTTTATCGACACCGTAACGTTGAAAGTCATCGCGAGACGCCAAGCCAACTAGAATTTCACTAGCGACGAGGTCGCGCACTTCCAGCAATTTCACCTCAGCATCGAGCGCCTGGTTAAGTTTGGAATGCAGAGTAATTTTTCCTAGACCCAAGGCAAGCGACTGAACAGACGCCAGAGATAGGAAAAAACTAATGAACACAATAAGCGAACGATGACCCATAGGTAGATCCTTGCTAAGTATTATAATCAGGTCGCCGTAATGCCAACCAAACGGAACCTTGAAAATCTATTTACCGGAAAGAAAGGCTCATTGGTCCGAACCTAGAATAATCTTTCAGTGTTGGTCGTAAGTATTCATTATAAATAGGTTTTTTTCAACTTTTTGACCCAGCAAAAAGAGAGATCAATAGCCGATATGAGCACATTTTCACAAAAAAACCGTTTATCGTTTACCGACAAACGGTTTTTCTATACTTTCAACAAAGTAAAGGCTATCGCTGCAACAATATACTTAACATACGGCGCAGTGGTTCAGCCGCTCCCCAAAGCAATTGATCACCAACAGTAAATGCTGATAAAAACTCAGGACCCATGGACATTTTGCGTAATCGCCCAACAGGCACGGACAAAGTACCGGTCACTTTTGTTGGCGTTAATAATTGCATGCTTTGCTCGCGATCATTTGGTACAACACTCACCCAATCGTTAGCCTTTGCGATAACTTGCTCAACGTCCGCTAAAGGAACATCTTTGTTTAGCTTTATGGTCAATGCTTGACTGTGACAACGCATTGCACCGACACGTACACAAGTGCCATCCATCGGAATTGGTGAGCTTTCTGTGCCTAGAATTTTGTTGCTTTCTGCCTGAGCTTTCCACTCTTCTCGGCTTTGCCCATTTTCGAGCTGGGTATCAATAAAAGGCAATAAACTACCAGCAAGTGGCGCACCAAAACGTTCAATCGACAAGTCTTCACGCATTGCTGCGGTAATTTTACGATCAATATCTAATATTGCTGAGGCAGGGCTAGCAAGTTCAGGGGCAACGCTAGCGTGAATTTGCCCCATTTGGGTCACAAGCTCTCGCATGCTTTGCGCACCGGCACCGCTGGCAGCCTGGTAAGTCATAGCGCTAACCCATTCAACTAAACCTTCGGCAAACAAGCCGCCTATCCCCATTAACATTAGGCTGACGGTACAGTTACCACCGATGTAGTTTTTAACACCACGATCTAGACCATCCTGAATCTGTTTGCCGTTGACGGGGTCTAAAACAATAATTGCATCGTCTTCCATACGTAGCGACGATGCAGCATCAATCCAATAGCCGTTCCAACCCGTTTTTCGCAAAGGCTCGAATACTTTCTGAGTATAACCAGTGCCTTGGCAGGAAATAATCACATCAAGCTCGACAAGAGCCTCAATGCTGTAGGCATCTTGCAATGCAGGCGCCTGTACGCCAACTTCTGGGGCAGGCCCACCGACATTAGAGGTCGAGAAGAACACCGGCTCAATTGCCGCAAAATCGCCCTCCTCCAACATTCTACCCATTAATACTGAGCCAACCATTCCGCGCCAACCTACAAAACCTACTTTCATATTTAACTCTCAGTCACTATCTATATAAATCTATTTATATGTGTTTATTTATACGGGTTGTTTTATTAACCCTGCATACGCTAGCTTAGCGCAGCAACAACGGCATCACCCATATCGGTGGTGTTAACTTGTTTTGCACCTTCAGACATAATGTCAGCACAGCGCAGACCCTGGTCTAATACCTCACCCACAGCGTTTTCGATAGCTTCCGCAACATTGCCTTGACCGAAGGTATAACGCAGCATCATCGCGGCAGACAGAATGGTCGCAAGCGGATTAGCGATGCCCTTCCCTGCAATATCAGGCGCCGAACCATGCACAGGCTCATACAAACCTTTGCCGTTTTTGTCGAGCGACGCGGAAGGCAACATACCAATCGAACCTGTCAGCATTGCACCAATGTCTGACAATATATCGCCAAACATATTGCCGGTCACAATGACATCAAACTGCTTAGGTTCACGCACTAACTGCATCGCCGCGTTATCGACATACATGTGCGTCAATTCAACGTCAGGGTAATCTTTAGCCATTGACTGCAACACTTCACGCCATAAAACGGTCGCCTCCAGCACATTGGATTTATCAACCGAGCAGATCTTTTTGCTACGCTTACGCGCCATTTCAAAACCAATACGGCCGATACGCTCAATTTCATGCTCGGCGTAAACGTAAGTGTTGTAACCTTGGCGCTCACCGTTTTCCAACAAGCGAATACCACGCGGTTCACCAAAGTAGATGCCGCCGGTCAACTCTCTAACGATGAGAATATCTAAGCCGGCAACAAGTTCAGGCTTAAGTGAAGAGGCTGCTGCTAACTGCGGATACAATATCGCCGGACGAAGATTTGCGAACAGCTCCATCTCATAACGAATTTTTAGAAGCCCCTTCTCAGGGCGAATGCTGGAGTCTAGCTGATCCCACTTTGGACCGCCCACAGACCCCATAAGCACAGCATCAGCCGCGCGACATTTATCTAAGGTTGTATTGGCTAAAGGCACGCCATATTTATCAATCGCGCTACCACCAATACAGTCTTCCTCGTACTTCAAACCTAGTTTGAACTTAGCATCGGCAGTTTTAAGCACTTTTAGCGCTTCATCCATTATTTCTGGACCAATGCCATCCCCTGGTAACACGATAATTTTTTTGCTCAACCTAAAGACCTCGTTATCTTTATCATTGCAGTTTAATTTATGGGCGCCATTTTACACATGGTGTAAGCACTAGTTGCCTTGTTTTTACAATTTATTGCATTCTTTATAGTAAGAGTGTGTTTTTCCGATTGGCGCACACTCTCACTCAGTCATTAACTTAACTGCGTAAACAACCAAGGCGCAGCCTCACGCCGATCGTCCTCGTAAGCCTTAATATTGTCAGACTCCTTGAGCGTTAAGCTTATCTCATCAAAGCCATTCAATAAGCAATGCTTACGGAAATGATCAATCTCAAAACCATGCTGTTCACCTTCCGGCGTAAGCACCTGCTGACTATCAAGCTCGACCGTTAGAGAATAGCCTTCTTGCTCATACATAGCCACAAACAAGCCTTCAACAATGGCCTCGTTTAAGACAATCGGCAATACGCCATTTTTAAAGCAGTTGTTATAAAAGATATCAGCAAAGCTTGGCGCAATAATCGCGCGAAAGCCATACTCATCCAAAGCCCAAGGTGCGTGCTCTCGACTGGAGCCGCAACCAAAATTCTCCCGTGCAAGCAATACGCTAGCTCCCTGATAACGCGCATCATTTAAAGGGAAATCTTTATTCAATGGGCGGCCGCTATTATCTTTGCCCGGCTCGCCTTTATCCAAATAGCGCAGCTCGTCAAACAAGTTCGGACCGAAGCCGGTACGACGAATAGACTTAAGAAACTGCTTAGGAATAATCAAATCCGTATCAACATTGGCACGATCCATTGGTGCGGCAATGCCTTTATGCCTTGTAAAACTTCTCATCATTTACTCCTAAAGATCATTCACGTTGACAAATTTGCCAACAATGCCCGCCGCTGCCGCCATAGCGGGGCTCACAAGATGTGTTCTGCCACCATAACCTTGGCGCCCTTCAAAATTACGGTTAGATGTAGATGCGCAATGCTCACCGGGCTCAAGTTTGTCCGCGTTCATAGCAAGGCACATTGAGCAGCCAGGTTCGCGCCATTCAAAACCTGCCGCAATGAAGATCTTATCTAAGCCCTCAGCCTCAGCTTGCAGCTTAACAACGCCAGAGCCAGGAACAACAATAGCCTCTTTTACTGTCGCTGATTTCGTTTTACCCGAAACCACCGCCGCAGCCGCGCGAATATCTTCAATACGAGAATTAGTACATGAACCAATAAATATTCGATCTACAGCAATATCGGTAATTGCCTGACCGGCTTTCAAACCCATATATTCGAGCGCACGAATAATACCGTCACGCTCAACACCGGTCTTTGTTTGCGGATCAGGAATAATGCCATTCACAGGCAACACCATTTCTGGTGATGTGCCCCAGGTGACCTGGGGCAAGATATCTTGCCCATCAAGCTCAACAACCTTATCAAAGACGGCATCGCTATCACTTTTAAGGTCTCGCCATTGCTCAACAGCACTCCCCCAATGTTCGTCAGCAGGTGCATACGGGCGGCCTTTAACATAATCGATAGTAATATCGTCAACAGCCACCATGCCTGCACGGGCGCCAGCTTCAATCGCCATATTGCATACGGTAAGACGACCTTCCATGCTCATACTTTCGAAGACACTACCTGCAAACTCAATGGCGTAACCTGTACCACCGGCCGTGCCAATGACGCCAATAATGGCCAAGATGACATCCTTCGGTGTAATACCTACCTGCAAGCTACCAGTCACTATTACCTGCAAGTTTTTCATTTTTTTAACGGCCAGGCATTGCGTCGCTAATACGTGCTCAACTTCACTGGTGCCGATTCCAAAAGACAAGGCACCGAGGGCGCCATTCGTCGATGTATGCGAATCACCACAAACAATGGTCGTGCCAGGCAAACAAGCGCCAGTCTCAGGGCCGATAACATGTACGATACCTTGGCGATCGTCATTGATTTTAAATTCAGTAATGCCATATTCATCGCAGTTATCATCTAGGGTTTGTACTTGAATTTTGGCTACTTGATCTTCTATGCCATCAACGCCTGAAGCACGCTGCTCAGACGTAGTTGGCACGTTGTGATCCGGCGTTGCCAAAACACTTGCCGCACGCCAAGGTTTTCGCCCGGCGATACGCAAACCTTCGAATGCTTGAGGTGAGGTAACCTCGTGCACAATATGCCGATCGATATAAAGTAGTGAGGAGCCATCATCACGTTCACAGACGAGATGAGCATCCCAAAGTTTGTCATAAAGCGTTCTGCCTGCCATGAGTGTGTATTCCTATATTTCGGCGTAAGCTGCTATTGTATTTGAAGGCATTGACTGCCATTGAAAGCAAGTGTATACAGCACCAGAGAATAACTCAAATTCATTATTTTTATGTTTTGGATTCCAGAATGGAATACACAAGCTTAACGAAATAGCACCAAACAAAACCTAAGAGCCTTATTCAATGGATATCGACGCACTCAAAGCTTTTATCGCTGTTAGCAAAACACAGTCGTTTTCTTTGGCTGCACA
Source organism: Alteromonadaceae bacterium (assembly GCA_002746115.1). Classification (GTDB taxonomy): domain Bacteria; phylum Pseudomonadota; class Gammaproteobacteria; order Pseudomonadales; family Cellvibrionaceae. Next base: position 12,839 of record NVXL01000005.1, on the reverse strand, counting down.
GCAGCTATTTATCACTCAACCGGCTGTTAGCAAGCGCATTTCGGGGCTGGAGGCACATTTAAACCACAGCCTCTTCGATCGACTGGGAAAGACCGTTCGTTTAACCGAAGCTGGAGCCACCCTCCTCCCCAAAGCATTATCCATTGTGCAACAGATTAGTGAAACTGAGCGTGGCATCCGTGAATTATCAGGCGAAATACGCGGCTTGTTAAAAGTCGCCACCAGCCATCACATCGGCCTGCATCACCTACCACCGGTTTTGCGTGAGTTTGCCTCCGCTCATCCGGATGTGAACTTACAATTCGAGTTTTTAGATTCAGAAAAAGCCCACAGAAAATTACTCAGCAGCGAGGTAGAACTCGCCATCGTCACTTTAGCGCCACAACTCGAACCGCCCTTAAAAGCCAAACAACTTTGGCACGACCCTCTGGCATTCGTTGTCGCCCGCGACCACCCCTTAGCAAGCATTGAGTTGGTGCATTTAAGTCAATTAAGCGAATACAGCGCGATTTTGCCAGACCTTAATACCTATACCGGAAGGCTCGTAAAGCAGTGCTTTGATGAGCAAGGACTCCCACTCACCCTTAACATGGCAACCAATTACCTAGAAACTATCAAAATGATGGTAGGCGTCGGGCTGGGCTGGAGCGTTTTACCCAAAACACTGATTGATGAACACATGCAGCAAATGCACATACCCAATATTGCCCTCGCACGTTCGCTAGGCGTTATCACTCACACCAAACACACTCTCAGCAACGCGGCACAGGCGTTTTATTTGGCGCTGACTGAAGCTGGTAACTAAATATCAAGGTTTGTTTTTTTGTGCAAATAAGTACAAGTTTTTGCAAAAACAGGTACAAGCACGAGCGCCCGTCTACACTTTGGCTATAAATACCAACAAAGAAGATGCATAACATGCGAAATAAGCATCTTATCAACAGCGCCATTTGGGAAACAACCAATGACAAAATATTTAACTTTAATAGCTTTGGTGTTAATGCCCATCAATATATACGCGGAGACCATGCTCGGCATTGACTTAGATATCGGCACCTGGAACGCCAGTATTGATGGTGAAATTGTGAGTGAGAACTCGCCACAAACACTACCGCCGATTAACATGAGCACATTAGGTATCGACCAAGGCCAACAAAACAACCACTTTAGCCTGAGCTTACGCCATCCCTTAACCCCGCTCCCGAATATTAAATTTGCGTACACGGCCATTGGGGCTAACGCGACGGAGACTTTAAGCAACGCCATCATTTTTGCGGACAACAACTATGCCGCCGCCACCGAAGTCACAAGCGAAATTGACTTCACGATTACCGACCTCACTTTTTTTTACCGAATTGACCTCGCACCCGTAAGCATTGATCTCGGCTTAACGGCACGCAAGGTCAGTGGCGATTTAAGCATCACAGAAGCAGGTGCAATCGTCTCTCCCAAAGAAGAAATCGATGGCACAATCCCAATGCTGCACATGGATCTACAATTCAACATCCCCGGTACAAGCCTGCGCTTAGGCGCACAAGCCAACTACAGTGGCAACGGCGACGATAGCTTTAGCGACTATATTGGAAAGCTCTCAATTGTGAGTGATGGCTGGGGTCTCGACCTAGGGATCGACCTTGGGTACCGCATCATCGAGATTGAATCAAGCGATGAATCCAGCTTACAAGCAGCCTTAGATGTCGGCGGCCCATTTATCGCATTGTTAATGCGGTTTTAAACGTCTAGATAGGATACACCGCAAAGTGCCTAAAAAAACACTTTGCGGCAAGTTTACCTTCAGTTAAATAGCGCTATTTAGTGCCCTCGGGGACGCTACCAGGAATAACCGGAACATCGTGTGACACCCGGCCATTTTGCCCGGCATGGCGAATACAGTGATCCACAAGCACAAGCGCCATCATCGCCTCCGCAATAGGTGTCGCCCTGATTCCAACACAAGGATCATGACGCCCCGTTGTAATCACCTCTTCAGCTTCACCCCTAACGTTAACGCTACGACCCGGAAGGCGCAAACTAGAAGTCGGTTTCAAGGCGATATGAGCGACTAGATCCTGCCCCGAAGAAATACCTCCTAGCACACCACCAGCGTGATTAGAGAGAAAACCTTCCGGTGTGATTTCATCTCGATGCTCAGTGCCTTTTTGCGCAACACACTCAAAACCATCACCGATCTCAACGCCTTTTACGGCATTAATCCCCATTAGCGCATGCGCCAAGTCTGCGTCTAAGCGCGCAAATACCGGCTCTCCTAAACCCGGAATCATATTCTGTGCCACTACCGTAATCTTAGCGCCGACAGAATTACCCTCTTTACTAAGGGCTTGCATATAATCTTCCATCGCCTTAATTTTACTAGCGTCGGGACAGAAAAAAGGGTTTTGCTCGACAAGATCCCAGTCCACGGTATCAATGGCGATAGGGCCTAATTGCGACAAATAACCACGAACTTCAATACCCCAACCTTGACGCAACACCTTCTTAGCGAAAACACCTGCGGCAACACGCATAGCAGTTTCACGCGCAGATGAGCGACCACCGCCGCGATAATCCCGAATGCCGTATTTATGCATATAGGTATAGTCGGCATGAGCTGGGCGAAACATATCTTTAATTTTAGAATAATCTTTAGAGCGCTGATCGGTATTACGGATCAATAGACCAATACTGGTGCCGGTTGTTTTACCTTCAAATACACCCGATAAAATTTCGACTTCATCAGGCTCACGCCGCTGAGTCGTAAATCGAGACGTTCCGGGCTTACGCCTATCCAAATCGACCTGGATATCACTTTCAGATATTTCTATCCCCGGAGGACAACCGTCAATAACACAGCCTAAAGCCTTGCCATGACTCTCCCCAAAGGTACTGATGGTAAATTGTTGACCAAAGGTATTGCCTGCCATAAAACTCTTCCAAACTTTAAAAACGATAATGAATCTAATAACTATGGGCTAATTTGACGAAAATTCCACCAAACATTCCTATTCCGCTTGAAGCAATTGCTCTCGTGTAAGCACAAAAACACCGTGGCCACCGTATTCAAATTCAGGCCACAAAAACGAAATATGTGGGTAAGCCTGCTCAAGCGCCTCACAGCTATTCCCAACCTCAACCACGAGTAATCCACCTGGGTTAAGCACCTCAGCGGCGTGTTTGAGTATCCCTCGAGTGAAATCCAAACCGTCCTCACCGGAAGCTAAGCCAATTGAAGGCTCAGATTGAAACTCGGCAGGCATTGAGGCGAGATCTCCGGCGTCAACATATGGGGGATTCGAGACTAACAAGTCGAACTTTTGGCCGTCAAGCGCTGCAAAGCCATCGGATAAACAAGTTGTTACTCGATCTTTGACCTTATGAAAGCCAATGTTTTTTTCCGCAACAACTAACGCTGACTCAGAGATATCACTCAAGACCACTTCAGCGTTAAAAAACTGATGCGCACATGCGATGCCGATACAACCGCTGCCGGTACACAAATCCAAGATCCGCCCAGGCGGCTCCGTTAGCCATGGCTCAAAGCCTTTTAGAATCAACTCCGCAATCGGTGAGCGCGGCACGAGCACATCTTGATTCACTTTGAAGGGGAAACCTGCAAACCAGCCGGTGCCGGTCAGATAGGCTGAAGGCAAGCGCTCATTGATACGACGCTCGTATAAATCGAATATTTTCTCGCGCTCAGCGATGGTCAAACGAGCGGTTTTAACCTTCTCGTAGACATCCCAGGGTTGCTCGATGACAGACATAACTAAAACAAAGGCTTCGTCCCAAGCGTTGTCGGTGCCATGGCCAAAGAAAATCTGCTCTTGTGCAAAGCGGGTTGCCCCCCAACGTACCCAGTCTAATACGCTGTGTAATTCATTGATTTCAGTTTTTAACATGATAACTTTTGGTAAATGTGAAAAAGGCGGTTATTCTAACGCCTTTTTCACAATGAAACTAAGCGGTTCTTTCGAGCAGCGCCATTTTTATTACGCTCAAAGTATTTTGTAAAATTTAGTACGGTAACTTTTAATGAAAAAACAATTTGAAGCAATCATCCAACATATTGGCGAAGACATCACGCGCCCAGGCTTAGTCGATACGCCCGAGCGAGCCGCAAAAGCCTTAGAGTTTCTCACTAGCGGTTATAATCAGAGTTTGGATGAAATAGTAAACAACGCATTGTTTCCAGCTGAAGCTAACGACATGATTATTGTCAAAGACATTGAGCTCTACTCAATGTGTGAACACCACATGCTGCCATTTATTGGCAAGGCGCATGTCGGTTATATTCCTACGGGACAAGTCTTAGGACTTTCAAAAATTGCGCGTATCGTTGATATGTTTTCACGCCGATTACAAATTCAAGAACAGCTCACATCGCAAATAGCCCAGAGCATCAGCGAAGTAACCGACGCAAGCGGTGTTGCAGTCGTCATTGAAGCCAAGCATCTCTGTATGATGATGCGTGGTGTAGAAAAGCAGAACTCGTCGATGAGAACCTCTGCTATGCTAGGCATGTTCCGCAAAAATGCGAGCACACGTAACGAGTTTCTCTCGTTAATACGCTAAGCGGTAAACTCTAGCGACTAAGACCAGCCCATGTAACAAGCACCAAAGTCGCTTACTCGGCTTTGGTAAAATCTTGCTGGAAATAAGGGCTTAGCAGCTCGGCGAGGCTGTCGCACTGCTCAGACATATGCAAATGATGCTTCCCCGCTACGCGATGAACAGCAATTTTATCGGAAACATTAATTAGCTCATCTAATACCGGCAAATCGACGAGCATACCTTCGGTCGCCAAGATCAGCTTAAAAGGCACCACAATGTTCTGCACAAACGCCTTCACCTGAGCGAGAGTAAACTTTACCTCCGACGCAACTGTTAAAGCACGATCATAAGCCCACTGAAAAGCCATGCCATCATTCAAAGTGACGACACCCCGCTTGGCCAGCACAAGCGCATCCGCATGCACCAAAGGCACAAAACCTTTCTCACGCGCCTTAACCGCTCGCTCAAAAGTTTCATATGTATTAGAAGATTGATCACGCAGGTTTAGCAAACCTACGACCGCTGCTGCAAGCTGCTGAGGCGCTTCACTGTCATCAATAAACTGCGGGGTGAAACTTTCAATCAAACCTAAATGTGTCACTTGTTTAGGGAAGCTTCCCGCAATCAATAAGCTAATCATTGCACCACGGGAATGCCCTAACAAACCAAACCGCTGCCAGCCCAACTTCTTCGCTAAAGCCATAATAATAGCGGTATCTTGCCAGATATTGTAAGCGCACAGCCCCTGACGATGATCACTTAGCCCATGACCCGGTAAATCAAGAGCAACAATGTCTGCGTTTTGCAATTGAGGGGCCAGGAAATCAAAACTGGCACAGTTATCAAGCCACCCATGCAAAGCCAGTATGGGAGTTCCGCCTTCCGTCCCCCAGCGCTTGCCCGCAAGCCGCTGCCCGGCAATTTCAAAAGACCACTCTTTCATTATTTTCACAAGACCTGTAACGATAGATACCGACTAAGACTATCCGCGCTTAGTCGAAACAACTGAGATGACTAAAATGACTGAAATGGTTTACATAACTTATTAAAACTAACTGCAAGTAGCTAAATACCTAAGCACCTAAGTATCAGTGGGTATGTTTTAACCAACGTAACTGCGCACAAGCCGGCGCGAACTCATCCACATCAATAGCAGCTAAAGATGCCGTACCCATACAGTAAAACCCGGGTTCGGTATCGCAAAGCGTTTCGAGTACTAAGCCCACCAACGGTAAGTGACTCACAATCATAACTGAGGAGAGCGGCTCATCTTGGGCGCGACGATAAAAATAGTCGATCACCTTCTCAGGCGACCCGGATGGCACAATCAGATCAAGATTTTCACGCTTGGCCTTAGTCAGGTGTTTACATACAATATCTGCACTTTGCTGAGCGCGACGAAAAGGGCTCACGATAATTTTCTCGACGGACTGCAATGCGTCTAACTGACGGGTAACCGCAAGCTCCACCTCTTGGACACCCTGATCACTTAATTCGCGAAGTTCATCGCGTACAGAAAACGATTGCGCGTGACCGTGACGCATAATGAACAGCTCTGTCGACATAATACCTCCCTATGAATACCTGTTTACGCTAAACATTGCCGATCTTGCAGCAATAGTTTACGTCGTAAAATATCGTTAAACCGCGTATTTATATACTTAACATCATATCCAACATGATGTCTAGCCATCGAAGCAGATAAATTACTGCTCCTTTGACGAAGACCAATCAGCAAACGGAAATGGCTTTTCCTCACTATTATAGGTAAGAAATCGCAATGTGCTAGCAACATACTGCGCTAACGAGCCGCAAAAAACGGTTAAGGTACGATTAGGCTCGCCCGTCAAAACAACACTTAAAAACTGTAAGAGTATTAAGAAGGGTAAAATGGCCGACACTAGGTTCAGCACAAATAAAAACAACAACATATAAATAAATCGTATCCATATGGATACGGATTTAATGGATGTATTAGCTTGCATGGCCTTCACGCCCCCCTTGCAAATCAACGTCGCTGCTCATTTCACCGGTCATAAGGCCTTTAATTACCTGTGATATCTCAGCGCCTTCGAACATTACGGCGTATAAAGCTTGCACCATCGGCATGTACACCTGCAACTCGTCAGCCTTACGCTTAACGATCTTTAAGGTATTAACGCCTTCTGCAACCTGCCCCATTTCTTCCAAAATCGTCTCAAGGTTTTTACCTTGGCCAACTGCGTAGCCTACTCGGTAATTACGACTCAGATCAGAGGTGCACGTTAAGATTAAATCCCCGACACCTGCCAAACCTAAAAAGGTCATAGAATCACCACCTAAAACATTGGCAAAGCGACTCATTTCAGCTAGCGCGCGGGTTAAAATCATTGCCATCGTATTAGCACCACAGCCCATTGAGGCCGCGGCGCCAGAAACTATTGCATAGATATTTTTTAAGGTTCCGCCTAGTTCAACACCATACCGATCCGGATTACTGTAAACTTTGAATGTTTTAGAGCTAAAAACACCTTGTATACGTCGGCAAACGGCATCGTCAGTACAGGCAATCACACTGCCCGTGTACTGATTTTGAATAATTTCTTTGGCGAAGTTAGGGCCGCTAAGCGCGGCAATATGCTCGTTATCGAGTTCCTGCTCAAGTACCTGACTCATTAAACAAAAGCTGTCCTCCTCAATACCTTTCGTGGTACTGACAATGATAGCGGCCTTAGGGATATAAGGCGCTGCGAGGCGCGTTACTTGCCGGACGGACTTACTTGGAACGGAGATGACGACGATGTCACTACTAGACACGCTCTCAATTAAATCGGAGGTGATATTAAGGTTATCATGTAAACGATAACCGGGAAGGTATTCGGAGTTTTCTCGTTGCTCTTGGCACCTGATTGCCCGCTCAACATCACGCATCCAAAGCGACGAATGATGACCATTTGAAGCTATGATATTCGATATCGCTGTACCGAAGCTCCCACCTCCAAGTACTGAAACTCTCAATTTTTCGCTCATTACTCACTCTAGGGAGCCACATTGCGGCCCGTTAGGGCTACCAGACACCTAAAACGGTATCTGGTAGCAACAACCACGCTAGCTGCTTAGCTCGAGTAGTAATTTATTCAAGCGATGCACGTACGCAGCGGGATCTTTAAGCGACCCACCCTCTGCTAAACTAGCTTGGTCAAAAACGACCTTTGCTAAATCAGAGAAGCGATCTTCGTCTTGCTCTTGATCCATTTTTTGCAATAATGGATGATTTGGGTTGATTTCAATCGTTGGCATAGTTTCAGGCATTGCTTGCCCGGCTTGCTCCATCAGTCGACGCATTTGCGCCCCCATATCATCTGCAGCAATCACTAAACACGCAGGAGAATCGGTTAAGCGATGCGTAATTCGCACTTCAGCAACGTCATCTTTCAAGGACTCTTTCATGCGTTCAGCGAAGTCTTTAAATTCTTCTTCGACTTTTTCCTGTTCTTTTTTCTCTTCTTCAGTGTCAAGCTTACCTAGATCCAATTCGCCCTTGCTAACGTCCTGGAAGGATTTGCCTTTGTACTCGGTTAAATGTCCCATCAACCACTCATCAACACGATCACTTAGAAGCAGAACTTCGATGCCTTTTTTACGAAAGACCTCAAGGTGCGGGCTGCTCTTCGCGGTATTGTAGTTGTCTGCGACGACATAAAAGATCTTTTCTTGCTCGTCTTTCATGCGCTCAAGATAACCGTCAAGCGACTGCTTTTGCTCGTCTGTAGCTTCCTGGGTGCTGGCAAAACGGAAAAGACCGGCGATTTTTTCTTTATTGGAAAAGTCTTCGGCTGGACCTTCTTTCATCACTTCGCCAAATTCTTTCCAAAAGCCTAGGTAAGCGTCCCCATCTTTTTTAGCAAGCTTGTCTAGGGTATCAAGTACACGCTTAGTCAAAGCACTGCGAATACTGTCAATGTTAGGATCTTTTTGTAGAATCTCACGAGATACGTTCAACGACAAATCGTTGGAGTCGATCACACCTTTGATAAAGCGAAGGTACATTGGAAGAAACTGCTCAGCGTCATCCATGATATAGGTGCGCTGAATATAGAGTTTCAAGCCTCGTGATGTGTCACGATTGTAAAGATCAAACGGTGCTTTAGAAGGAATAAACAACAAGCTAGTGTAATCGAGCTTGCCTTCTACACGATTATGACTCCACTTCATTGGCTCCGCAAAGTCATGTGATATATGTTTGTAGAACTCTTTGTATTCTTCATCAGAAACATCACTACGTGAACGAGTCCACAATGCAGTCGCAGAGTTTATTGATTCAAACTCTGGAGCTTTAGGCGCTTCTTCGGTCTTTTCAGCATCGCCTTCCGCTTCAGATTCGGCTGCTGGTGGTGCGGGCGGTTCATCTTTAAGCATTACCACAGGAATAGAAATATGATCAGAGTATTTTTTGATCACCGAGCGTAAGCGATAGCCATCCGCGAATTCTTCCTGCTCAGCCTGCAAGTGAAGCACGACAGTAGTGCCACGACTCTCTTTATCAACGGACTCGATACTGTAATCCGCTTCGCCTTGGCTTTCCCAGTGAACGCCTTCAGATGCAGGTGCGCCAGCACGTCGAGAGAATACTTCAACTCGCTCAGCAACGATAAAAGAAGAATAAAAACCTACACCGAACTGACCAATAAGCTGTGAATCTTTCTTTTGATCGCCGGATAGCGTTGATAGGAACTGTGAAGTTCCTGACTTAGCAATAGTACCGAGATTTTCGATGACTTCATCACGGTTCATACCAATGCCATTGTCGCTAATAGTGACGGTTTTGGCTTCTTTATCAAATTCTACGGTAATTTTGAGCTCAGGGTCATTCTCATAGAGCTCTCCATTGTGTAACGCTTCAAAGCGCAGCTTGTCTGCAGCATCGGACGCGTTTGAGATTAGCTCTCTCAGAAAAATTTCTTTATTGGAATACAGAGAGTGGATCATCAGGTGGAGAAGCTGCTTAGCTTCGGTTTCAAAACCACGAGTTTCTTTTGTTGCCTCAACGGTCATATATGCGTACTCCCACGACGTTGGTTAATAAGGTTGTTGCAGAAGATGGGGGTTCAAAAACACAATTCAAGTAAGTTTGTGCGTAATTTTCGGCAAAATGACAAGTTTAAACCTTTGGTAGAAACGAAATTCAAACACAAAGTTTATAACGCCGGTAATCGCCACGGGCTCATTGAAGCTATACTTAAAATGCACTTAACCCGGGCAACAGACCCAAGCAACAGATCAATGCCTAGAGAGTAAAAAATGCCAAAATCCATATTAGTAGTTGACGACCAACTGGCAATGCGCCGTATGTTTAAAGCGATCTTTGCCGAAGCAAATTACGACGTCGACATGGCTGAAGATGGGCTAATTGCCTACAGCGCAGCACGAAAGAAGCGCTACGACTTAGTTATCTCGGATTACCATATGCCCAACTGCAACGGCATTGAACTCACGAAGAAACTACGCGCCCTAAGCACATATAAAGGCGTGCCAATTTTAATTGTCAGCACTGAAAGCAACAAAGACAAGAAAAACGAAGGAAGAGCAGCAGGCGCTAATGGATGGGTAGTTAAGCCAATCTCGACAGAGGTGCTACTGCCTGCAGTTAACAAACTATTGGATTAAGCCGCATTTGTATTAATCAAGCTGAGCATTAATCAGTTTATTATCAACGAACACTAAACTTAACAGGCGAGGAAATGAGTCGACACCTGAAGCCATAGGTATCGTTATCGTATTCACCTCAGGAGAGCGCCCATAGATATTACACGTTCAAAGAAGGCGCCAGCACAACGTCGTAGCACATAAAGCATTTGCTACGTTAAATAATAAATTTGAAACGTTAAGACTCTAACCCAGCTTCTGGTAGCGGAGCTTTTTTCCAACGCCCATCAACAAAACGAATTGGAATGGTCTCGTGGGCATCAATATCACGCGCAAAGCAAAACCCTTCGGACTTGGCAATATCACGCAACTCTTTCTTGCTTTGCTTATCAAACGGTTTTGCAATATCGTACTTATCCAAAACCACGGAGGCTGTAACATGATCATGAGAAATGGCTAGATTCATCGTTTTTTTTCTTGGTGGCCTATTAATAAACTAGAGTATAGACAAAAAAAATATTAGGTATGCAAAAATTAAATAAGCTGAGCCAAGAAATAGGCAGTAATTCACCTTTTGAAGCTTTTTTTATGCATTTTTAGGGAGTACAGCCTCAAAAAATGCATTTAAAGTGGCAAAAGATATTCCACCAACAGCTGCACGGTGCGACGTCCACGAAATTCGTTGATATCTAGGCGAAAAACCACATGTGCACGCTGTGCCTCATTAGGCCAAACATCGAGATCGACATTAAATGCAATGGCGTCAAAAACAACATTTGAGGCACGCTCTTTACATAGAATTAACTTCAAATGTTTAGTCCCTACGATACGCTGCTGCACAATATTAAATATATCATCGAGCATCGGCTCAGTAAAATGCTGCCCCCAAGGGCCTGCGGCTCGAATTGCATCGGCGCTCTCAAGCGTAATGCCGCTCTCATCTAGCTCACCGTCACTTAATACCACAGCTTCAAAGCATTCGTCGTGCGCCTCTTCCTTAACACAAACATCAAAAGCCTCTTCGAATGCCTTAAAGTCGCCCTCTTTAATGCTCATGCCCGCTGCCATTGCGTGCCCACCAAACTTATCTAACAAGCCAGGGTTCTGCGTTGCCACTCGATCGAGCACGTCCCGTAAATGAATACCGGGAATTGAACGCCCTGAACCTTTTAGAACCCCGTTATCGCCGTTGGCGAATATAACGGTTGGACGATGAAGCCGGTCTTTGATCCGCGAAGCCAAGATCCCTATTACGCCCTGATGCCACTCTGCTTTATATAAACACACCCCGTGGCGCTGTTCTGCCATTTCTCGTGCATCAATTTGTTGCAAGATCGTGAGCGCCTCCTGCTGCATCGCGCCCTCGATAAGCTTGCGGTCTTGGTTCATATCGTCCAAGTCTTTTGCAAGGAGCATCGCCTCATCACGAGAGTCACTTAACAAGCAACGCACACCTATAGTCATATCATGCAATCGACCTGCAGCATTAAGGCGCGGCCCCACAGCAAAGCCCATATCCGTTGCACTCAAGGTATGACGAGGCTTATTCGCGACCTCAAGCAAGGCTGCAATGCCAGGGCAACTACGCCCGGCTCGCATACGAGAGAGACCATTCGCCACCAAAATTCGGTTGTTATGATCCAGAGGCACCACATCGGCAACAGTACCTAAGGCAACTAAGTCGAGGTAGTTCGCCAAATTGGGCTCCGCAAGCGCCTTTCTCTCGAACCAGAGCTTCTCTCGAAGTTTCGCACGTAAGGCGCTCATCAGATAAAACGCTACGCCGACACCCGCGAGATTTTTGCTGGGAAAACGACAGGCCTCTAAATTCGGATTGACGATAGCATCAGCATCAGGCAATTCACGGCCGGGTAGGTGATGATCCGTAATAATTACCCGTACTCCAGCGGCTTTCGCGCGCGCCACGCCCTGAATACTGGAAATACCGTTATCGACTGTAATGATATAATCAGGGCGACGCTCCAAGGCGACCCCCACAATCTCCGGGCTTAATCCATAACCAAATTCAAAGCGGTTGGGCACTAAATAATCCACATTTTTGTGACCAAAGGCTTCAAAGCAGCGCATACACAAAGCCGTACTCGTGGCGCCATCCGCATCAAAATCACCAACAATCAGTAAACGCTTTTCACCTTCTAGAGCAGCCGCCAAAAGTTCGGCCGCATGCTCAAGCCCAACCATGGAGTGCGGCATATGAAGCTGCTTTAAGGAGTATTCGCAAGGGTAAGATTGAGTCGCACCACGGCTTTTGTATACAGTGCTCAGCATATCGTTAATATTGTGAAAGTTCGCCGCATTATCGCGCCGAACAATTTTCTTTTTCATGATGCCAACGCCTAGACAGTGTGGTTGAGCCGGATACAGAGAGGATCACTTACGTAACAATTAGACATAAGCATAAAGAAAGGAATGTACTCAGGCTCACACCAGAGAGGTATGAGCCTGTTAAAACAACTGGCGCAACTGACAAGCTACGATAAAACAAACAAAACATTAGCAGGTAAGATTATCAACCATAAACGCTCTTACCTTATCAACATCATTACCCAACACCGTGTATTTCTCATCGCGAGAGAACAGGTCGCTCATGTGACTAGGCAGCTCAGGAGCGCTAGCTTGCCCAGCTTTTCTTGCAGCTTCTGGAA